>NZ_JAIVFR010001169.1 GCF_020829685.1 Nostoc sp. CHAB 5715
ATTCCTATTTGATTTTTGAATAAACACCGTACACCTCGAAAAGCCTGATTCCCTACTCCCTACTCCCTATTCCCTACTCCCCGCCTACGCAAATAATTTCAAAAATCAAAGCGGATTACTATAATATCCTCCATTGATTTTGTGTAAAATATGATAACGCAACAAGCGGGTTAATACTTTTTCAGCAATTTCAGTAGTTATAGATAATAAAATATCTGTTCTGGCAACTTGTAATAATAATTCTTGACCAATTACCATTTCTTCTGGTGTAGTTCCTGTAAATTCTGTCCAAATATTTGTAAAATAAGGTTGACCGGAAATAAATGCGTCATTAGTAGAAGCTTGCAAGAGTTCAGCAGTAATAAAATCAGTATGGTTAAAGTTAGCTTGATTCACCATTGATGCGCCCAATAATTGTAGGCAGTAAGGGTGACAATTGGTAAGCATTAATACTTCCTTTACAATGCCTGGAGCGTAACGCAGTAGTAATTACAGCCTAAGTATTTTATATAGCGGTTCTCGGTTAAGTTAGGTACAAGAACCCCACCTCTAACCCCTCTCGAAAAGCAAAGCTGTTTCATTCCCTCAAAAGCTCAAAAAATACTTGTGTTCTGAACGAAAGGACTTGTGTTCTGAACGAAAAGACTTGTGTTCTGGACGAAAGTACTTGTGTTCTGGACGAAAAGGCTTGTGTTCTGGACGAAAAGGCTTGTGTTCTGAACGAAAGGACTTGTGTTCTGAACGAAAGGACTTGTGTTCTGGACGAAAGGACTTTTGTTCTGGACGAAAGTACTTGTGTTCTGGACGAAAGTACTTGTGTGTACACCGTAGGTTCTTCGAGAGGGGACTATGATGTACCTTATGTGATTAGGAAAGGCTATATAACTTTGGTATACGTAGCAGATTATTAGCGTAGGTGTAGCCCGCACTTCGGCTGCGCTCAGTGACCACCGTAGGCATCGCCCTTTAGAAAAAAAGTTTTTGGTTTACTGTTCAGGATTGAGAAAAATTGATATTGCACGCAGAAGCGCAAAGGACATAAAGGAATAAGAGACTCGTTACGCAGAATGCTATGCTTGCGTTAAAATCCGTAAGTCTTGCATGGCTGACTACATGAGGCCCTACCATCAAATCCCGATTTTTGAGTGTGGTGAACCACTAATGGAGATTCCTTTAGAATTGTTTGCGGTGGAATTTCCCCATCCTTATGAAAAATTGGGTGCGCCCTATGGCGATCGCTCCCCCTATTATCTCCGTCAAAGCGTTATTGAAAATTTGATCCAAGCGCAAAATTATCTTGAACTGTTGCATCCAAACTGGCGTATCCAAATTTTTGATGCTTATCGCCCGATCGCAGTCCAGCAGTTTATGGTAGATTACAGCTTCGCCCAAGCAATGCAGGATAGGGGATTAACTGATGTGGAGTTATCCCCAAACCAACGCCAAGAGATTTGGGAAGCGGTTTATGAAATTTGGGCTGCACCAAGTTTGGATGAAAAAACTCCCCCTCCTCACAGTACAGGTGCGGCGGTGGATGTGACGCTAGTAGATGATGCAGGGCAAATAGTAAATATGGGTTCGCCCATTGATGAAATGTCACAGCGATCGCACCCAGATTATTATGCCAATAACGATCGCCCAGAAGCCCAAAAGTATCATGCTCACCGTCAGCTATTGCAAGATGTAATGTTAAAAGCGGGCTTTCAACGCAATCCCAGAGAGTGGTGGCATTTTTCTATTGGCGATCAAATGTGGGCTTGGCTGAATAATCAATCCAATCCAGCCAATCCTGTCACAGCACGTTATGGGCGTCTTGCATAGATGCCTTATGCATCTTGAGGATTTAACTCTTTTAACTCGTCGGTAGTGTAAGTACCAATAGGAGTCCAAATTAGATAAGGAAGGAGTAACAGCGCCGCTATTAGAGAAATCGGCAAAACGCAGATTGCAAGGATAACACCTGAAATCAAACCGATTAGCCCAAGGATTTCTCCAGCTTTGAGACTGCGAAACCTCAACATTATAGGGATGTAGGCGACGGTGATAATTTCCACCAAGAGGTACAAAGCCAATAGAAAAATGCCA
>NZ_JAIVFR010001170.1 GCF_020829685.1 Nostoc sp. CHAB 5715
CGTAAATCATGAGATATTTTGGCTAAATCCTGCGCTAAGTTGCGTAAAGCACCGGAAACATTTACAAATGGTGCCATACTTTGCATGGCTGCCATAAGATGCGGTGCAGGTTCTAAAGGAGTATCAATCAATTCTGAGAGAACTTCTACCACACGGGCGCGATACAAAGGATGAGTATTTAACCCTGTTCCGGCTGCACTACCTCCCAAACCCAGTACCATCAAATCTCCAGAGGCGATGTAAATCCGGTTTTGGTGTTCTGTAAGAATTTGCGCCCAAGCCCGAAAATTCTCACCCAAACGCACGGGTACTGCGTCTTGTAAGTGGGTTCTGCCAGATTTGACGATATCTTGAAATTCTACAGCTTTGTTTTCTAAGGATGCGATCGCACTATCTATTGCTGGGTGTAATGTCTTGGATAATGCCAATAATCCACCAATACGAATTGCGGTAGGAATCACATCATTGGTAGACTGCCCATAATTAACGTGGTCATTGGGACTAACACGTTTGTAATTGCCCTTTTCTTCACCAAGAATTTCTAAGGCGCGATTTGCTAGAACTTCGTTGACATTCATGTGGTGGGATGTTCCAGCACCCGCCTGATAAACATCCACGACAAATTGATCTCGGAACTTCCCAGCCAGGATTTCATCAGTTGCTTGGATAATCGCCTGACTAATATCTTGGGGTATGCAATTCAGTTCCCGATTCACAATTGCTGTAGCTTTTTTAATAATTAAACAAGCATCTACGTAAGTAGATAAAGGTTGGATGCCGCTAACTGGAAAGTTTTCGATCGCCCGCAGTGTTTGAATGCCGTAATAAACGCTACTAGCGATTTGGCGATCGCCCATCGAATCGTGTTCGATGCGGAATTGGGAATCTGTCTGTTCAATCATAGTATTGTTTTAGGAGAGCTACAGAAAACAGATTTTCCCACGCTTAGGGGGAAAGTGGGGAGATAAGGGAGATAAGGGAGATGGGGGAGATGAGGGAGAAAAATTACTTGTTTACCCCTCTTGTTTTCCTTGTCTTCTTTATCCCCTTCATCCTCCTCATCTCCCTCATCCCCCTCATCCCCTCTATGACTCTACCCAACTGGATTACCTTCTCTCGCCTTCTTGGTGTACCATTTCTGCTTTATGGTTTGTATAATCCCACACCTCAAGCTAGATGGATATGTTTGGCGATTTTTCTTATTGCGGCGTTAACTGATTGGTTAGACGGCTATTTGGCGCGGAAACTCAACCAAATTAGTGACTTGGGTAAATTTCTTGATCCCTTAGTAGATAAATTTCTAGTACTTGCGCCGTTGCTGGTTTTTATTGAACTAGGAAAAGTGCCAGCTTGGGGAGTGTTTTTAATTTTAGCGCGGGAATTAGCGATCGCTGGTTGGCGGGTAAATCAAACGACGATTACGGGGGCAAATATTTGGGGTAAACTCAAAACCATTAGTCAAATAGTTGCGATCGCACTTTTGATTGCACCTCTACCTCAAGTGTGGCAAATTCCCTCTCTGATTGCCTTTTGGATTTCTGTCGCCCTGACTTTAATATCTGGAGGTATTTATCTTTTGCCGCAAAAAGCTAAGAATTATGAAACGACAATATAGTATTGTAATTCAGTGGTCTGATAAAGATAAAAAGTACATTGTCAGCTTACCTGAGTTTGGCCCCTATGCACACACTCATGGAAATACCTACGCGGATGCTCTCAATAATGGTGAGGAAGTGCTGGAACTTTTGATTGAAGATTACCAAGCACAAGGAAAACCGCTACCAGAGCCTTTGAGTGCAAACGTTTCCTTTCGGTTTGTGCAATCCTCACCCTAATTATAAAAACACTTGGTAATTTCAAAAATGATTCAACAAATTTTATCGGAGTTATGAGGTATCGTATTAACTCCTAACTCCTGTACAGACGCGATTAATCGCGTCTCTACTCCTAACTCCGCACTAATTTGGTGGGGAATAAGTAAATCCTACTAAACAAACCATCACGGAGTATTTTATGTCTAAGAATTTACTGGAACAATTGCGACAAGTGACTGTTGTAGTTGCAGATACGGGGGATATCCAG
>NZ_JAIVFR010001171.1 GCF_020829685.1 Nostoc sp. CHAB 5715
AGTAGAATCACTTAGGAGGCAAAGAACGCCTTTTTCACCATGTTCTGCTAACCGTTGCAAGTCAAACTTTTCACCATCCACTGGGGTATGGTCAATTTTAAAATCCCCTGTGTGAATGAGTACACCAAGGGGAGTATGAATGGCAACAGTGAAACTATCAGCAATGGAGTGGGTGTTTCGGATATATTCAACTAAAAAGTTTTTGCCAATCCGCACCACATCGCGTGGTAGAACTGTTCTGATTTCTGTGCGATCGCGCACTCCTGCTTCTTCTAATTTACCCTCTAGCATTGCCATTGCTAATCTGGGTCCATAAATCACCGGGATATCAAATTGCTTGAGATGAAAAGCAATCCCGCCGATATGGTCTTCATGACCGTGAGTAACGATCATCCCTTTAATTTTGTGGCGATTTTCCCGCAGATAGGTCGTATCTGGCAGAACAATATTTACTCCATGCATTGCCTCTGTGGGAAAAGCCAATCCTGCATCTAACAGGATAATTTCATCGTCATACTCAAAAAGACAGGTATTTTTCCCAATTTCGTGCAAACCGCCCAAAGGAATAATTTTCAAGGCGGAATTATTAGCTTCGTTTTTAGCCATTTTCTCCTTAGATTGTTACTTGTGGTTAATTTAGTTGATAGTTAACGAACTTGTATTTAAGACAACATCATTTGTTTCTTAATTCAGTCCCAAAGCAATCAAGTTTTAATTGAAGATTTCAATTTTTTATTCAATATATATAATCGACAGTACACTGAAGAATTTATAGTATGTCTATCAGTCCTAACACAGATTTTTAAATTGCAACTTATGAACAATTATGATCATTGTTTATATGTATCTTTATAAAGCAGCAGATTAACAGCCCTTAACCAGATGGTGGCTAGATTAAACTAAGTTCTTTCAGAACCGCTTCTAACTTTTGACTTACTTCTAAATCAGCTTCACATAGCGGTGGACGAGTTGAACCAACCTGCCAACCTTGAAGTTTCAGTGCTTTTTTCACTGGAATGGGATTTGAAGTGAGAAATAAAGCTTTAAACAACGGGAAGAGTTGGAGATGAATGTCGCTTGCTACCTCAATTTTACCCGCACTAAAAGCTTGGATCATCCGCTGTAGTTGGTTTCCTACCAGATGGGAAGCCACCCTTACCACGCCCTTTGCCCCGATCGCTAACAAGGGCAAAGTCATGTAATCATCACCAGAATAGATGTGAAATTCTTTTGGTGTCAAGCGACGAATTTCGCTTGCCTGATCTATACTACCAGTGGATTCTTTAATTCCGATAATATTGCTAACCTCAGCTAACCGGGCAACTGTTTCTGGCTGAAGGTTTTGTCCGGTACGACCGGGGACATTGTATAACAACAAAGGTAAGTCGGGACAGGCTTGTGCTATAGCCTGAAAGTGCGCTTCCAATCCCGCTTGTGGCGGTTTGTTGTAATAAGGAACAACTTGTAAGGAACCATGTACTCCTATTTTAGACGCTTTTTGGGTGGCTGCGATCGCTTCTTTGGTGGAATTTGAACCACAACCTGCGATCACCTTGGCTTTTCCTGCCACGGAGTGCAATACCTCGACAAACAGCTGGTATTCCTCATCCCAACTTAGGGTAGGGGATTCTCCGGTTGTGCCGCACACCACCAATGTATCTGTTCCGTTGTTAGCTAGATGTGCTGCCAGTTCTGCCGCTACATCATAATTTACACTACCGTCTGCTTTAAACGGCGTAATCATAGCGGTTAAAACATTGCCAAAATCTCCCACCCTTTTTTCACTCCTGATTACCCATATTTTTATATCTTGGTGGTTTTCTATTGTAATAACCTATCTGCAAATTCCTTTCAACAGTAATTTGCACATTTGCTCTTTTTCATTAGTTGTTTATTTTTACTAATGACTAGCTTGAAACGTAAGCTTTAGCAGGTTTGAATAGATTTTTTTCTACCAGCAACTCAGCGATTTGTATTGCATTCAATGCTGCGCCTTTGCGGATTTGGTCGCCACACAACCATAATTCCAAGCCACAGGCATGAGAAATATCTTGACGAATTCTTCCTACTAAAACTT
>NZ_JAIVFR010001172.1 GCF_020829685.1 Nostoc sp. CHAB 5715
CAGATAATTGGACAGCGACAAGAGGTTTTGCGAACAGCTTTTGCTTCTTTTGAGGGCAAACCTTGTCAAAAAATTGCACCAACATTCAACCTAAAATTGCCAGTTATTGATTTACAAGCTTTACCTCCAAATCAACAGCAGCAAGAAGCCCAGCATTTAGCCATAGCCGAAGCTAGTCAACCATTCGATTTAAGCATAGCGCCTCTGATGCGGGTGACATTAATTCGTCTAGCGCCCCAACGAACCACCCTATTACTAACATTACATCACATCATCGCTGATGGTTGGTCACGGGGAATTTTGCTGCGGGAATTGGCACAATGCTATCGGGCGCTGGCTTTGAGGCAAAACCCATCTTTAACAGAATTACCGATTCAGTATGCAGATTTTGCCCTGTGGCAGAGACAATGGCTTCAAAAAGAAGAAATAAAAGTGCAATTGGCGTACTGGCAAAAACAGTTAGCCGACTTGCCCATGCTAGAATTACCGACAGATTTACCGCGATCGCCTTTACAACAATTTCGCGGTGCGACACAATCAGAACTACTACCGCGATCGCTTCTGGAATCACTTAAACATCTCGCCCAGCAGCAGAGTGTAACTCTATTTATGCTGTTGCTAGCAGCATTTAAAGTATTGCTACATCGCTATTCTGGGCAAGATGAGATTGTTTTAGGAGTGCCTTGCGCCAATCGCAATCGCTCGGAAATTGAACCACTAATTGGCTTTTTTGTCAACACTCTAGTTTTGCGTACAGATTTATCTGGCAATCCAAGCTTTCATACCGTCCTGGAACGGGTGCGAACAACAGCAGCAGAGGCTTTTGGGCATCAAGATGTCCCTTTTGCCAAAGTAGTAGAAGCGGTACATCCAGAGCGTGACTTGAGTCATAATCCCTTAGTGCAAGTCATGTTTCAGGTGCAAAACGAGGCATATCAGTTGCAGAATGACTCCACCTTAAACTTACTACCAGATTTGCAAATTCAGCAATCTTGGGTAGAAACAGGTTCAACCAAATTCGATTTAACTTGTCATTTGGTAGAACGCTCCCAAGGGTTGTTAGTGGTGCTGGAGTACTGTACGGATTTATTTCATCAGCAAACCATCGCCCGAATGATTCAGCATTTGGGGGTTTTATTAACAGCAATTGTCACTGATTCCCAACAACGCCTCTCGGAATTACCAATTTTGACTACTCAAGAGCGGCGACAGATATTAGAAGAATGGAATCAAACCCAAGTTAATTATCCCCAACTATGGCTGCATCAGCAATTTGAGGCTCAGGTAGAAAAGACACCCGAAAATGTCGCTGTTATTTCACCCCACCCCAACCCTCCCCTTGTTAAGGGGAGGGAGAAAGACAGCAATGCTCCCCTTGTTAAGGAGAAACTAGATTTTCCGGTTTCCCCCCAATATATCAGGGGATTAAGGGGGATAATTCCTGGAGACAAGGGGAGGGACGCTGCCCTAACCTATAATGAACTCAACAGCAAAGCCAATCAATTAGCACATTATTTGCGATCGCAAGGCATTACCACAGAGTCTTTAGTGGGGATTTATTTAGAACGATCGCCCCAATTAATTATCGCTTTATTAGCAGTCCTCAAAGCTTCTGGAGCATATATTCCTTTAGATAGTAAATTGCCAAGCGATCGCTTGGCGTATATGCTAGCGGATGCTCAACCAGCGATTCTACTAACAATAGATGCATTTGCTCACCAGTTACCACATTCTTGTCAAGTGGTTTGTTTAGACAAAGATTGGCAAGATATTGCTCAAAACCCCGAACACAATCCCGTCAACCTCGTTACGGGCGACAACCTAGCATATATAATTTACACCTCAGGTTCCACAGGCACACCCAAAGGGACAATGCTTACCCATCGAGGATTGGCGAATTATTTAAACTGGGCGATTAGAGCATATCCTCTGACAGCAGGGACAGGAGTACCTGTACAATCCTCAATTAGCTTTGATGCCACAATTACCAGCTTGTACAGTCCTTTACTAGTTGGTAAACCAGTAGTTTTATTACCAGAAGCTGAAGAAATCGAAGCACTAAGTAACGAGGTTGAC
>NZ_JAIVFR010001173.1 GCF_020829685.1 Nostoc sp. CHAB 5715
AAATTCGACGCTCGACATCCAAATGATCTAAATCTTGAGGAGCTAAATGTACAGTAGCGCGGTTATCCCAGAACGCGATATCACCATTGTTCCAACGGAAACGGGTGGTATAGGCAGGTTTGGTGATTTGGTTGAAGAACAACTCAAGTAACAGTTTGCTCTCTTGTGGTGACACGTCAATAATGTGCGAGACAAAGCCAGGGTTAATGAACAACGCACGTTCACCAGTCTCAGGATGAACCCTGACTACTGGGTGGATTGAGACTAGTGGATTAACAGCAATGCGATCGTCGAATTTGCCGTTGCGGGGCTGATACCCGCCCCCATTAAAGCGATGTTCAGCTTTCAATGTGTCTGCTAGCGCCCGTAGGGGTGCTGACAGTCCCTCATAAGCCGCAACTAGATTACTCCACTGAGTGTCACCACCGAAGCTGGGGACATTAACCGCGCGTAAAATTGAACCTGCTGGTGGGTTAATAGCTGCCGTTACGTCTGTGTGCCAAGGACCACCACTGCGAAAACCGTACTGCTTCTCATAGAGCTTACGATCTACGGGTTTGATCTGTGGGAATCCCGGGACTGGTTCAGGCTCTCCGAGTGGATGCGCGAAAGTTACTTCACCGAAACGAGATGTGAACTCAACCTGGGCAGCATGATCGATGTTCTGACCACGAAAGAACACAACTTTCCATTTCAATAACGCTTTACGGATTTCTTGGACTTGCTCGTCAGAAAGAGGGCGGGAAAGGTCTACGCTACCGATTTCGGCACCGATGAAACCAGCAACTTGTTTAACTTCTATATGTTTGTAGCCCATGTAGATTCTCCAGAGTTTGATCTGTAGGGTGGTGTTCACACTCGCCTGTTTTCTTTGGAATTTTGCCAATATCTGATAGCAACATTCCTGTGCAAGGAGTAGAACTGAGAGTATCATACATTATTCCGATAGATTTACCGTAGTATGTATTGCTTATTTAACAATTTCCTGTGTTTTTGCAGCTAGGATCTTCGCAATTGAGACACTGATGCCCTTCTCTACGAGAGGCTGCGCCAACGGCTTGGTGCAGTTGCTACCCTACGGGAATGCGCTTGAGCGAACAAGTCGGGAGACCCGCTGTTAGCACCTGCTTCACCTGGTGCCCGTTAAGAGTTCCCTTTTAAGAACGAATGAGGGTTTAGTCCGTAATTTTGGGACTGGCATAAACTTAAGAAGTTCCATCGCGCACCACCAGATGTTTTCGGGTTAGCTGTCAGTACGCTCACTCCTGGTCTTGTCAAATCTGTCCATGTTTTAATATTTTTGGGATTCCCCTCACGAGTAGCGATGCCTGCGGCGGGCTACGCCTACGCACCTACGGATTGGGTCACAATTGCATTAAAGGGTGCTTCTTTTTCCCAACCCGGTTGAATAAAACCTGTCTGAACCAGTTTGTCAACGTCAAGGGCCAATGACAGGTGTACCACATCAGCCTCTAAACCATCAATCACATTTAGGGTTTGAGAACCAGAAGCGTTACGGAAGTAAAAAGTGTCAGTTTCTGACATTGAATTTAACAAGTGACCCTCTACCAAGAGCAAACATATTGCTATGTCGAGATTGCTTTGTGCATCTTTCAATAGCAGACATTTTCTTAGCTCTCGATAATATTAAAAGTAGCCATATTGATTATCTACTAACAACTATTTTCCTGAATTGTGAAGACAACGAGGATATCACGACAGGTGACTGGCGTTTACTAAATTTGGAGAAACAACCTTTTAATTTTCCTACACCTCTACTACTGATAAATGAACAATGTACTGAGGGAGGTGGCTTATATAAAGATAAGAGCTTGGGATTGTGGCAGGTGCAAGACATTCCTTGAAGTATCATCCTGAATAGATGTTCGTGATTGTACTCAAAAATGGTACGAAGTTTATTGGTTGTGAACTATCCGACGATTTCTGCTTTTGACAAAGCTGTTAGCTATTAGCTATTAGCTATTAACCCGGTACATGCCTCGCCCCTCGTGGGCGAAAAATTAATCTTGGGGAGGTTAATACCCCGCTGTTAGCTGTTAGCGGTTAGCTGTTAG
>NZ_JAIVFR010001174.1 GCF_020829685.1 Nostoc sp. CHAB 5715
ATGATTATGCCATTTCTCCTCAAGGATTTCAAAATGAAGTGATTTGTCATTGATAAATAACCAATGCCCAATGCCCAATACTTCGACTTCGCTCAGTACAAGTGCCCAATGACTAATGACCAATGACAAACCTTGAAGAATTAGTTCAGGAAATTAACCGCTTTGAGGCAATTATATCCGAGTGGGATGAAAGCCAACGGTGTGTAGCAGTAGGTCTAAAAAGAGCAATTGAGGCTTTGCATAAAGCTGCATTGACTAATTTAATTCAAAACCTAAAACAAGAATCAATGTCAGCTTTGCGTTATGCTGTTGCTGATGAAGTAGTGTATGCAGTACTGCTTTATCACGAACTAGTTAAACCACCAAAAGCACCATTAGTGCAGCGCATTCAGACAGCCCTTGAAGAAGTTCGCCCAGGTTTAAAAAGCCATAATGGGGATGTAGAACTAGTAGCAATTAACCCACCAGATACAGTAGAAATCAGATTAATAGGAACTTGCAGCAGTTGTGCAGCTTCTACTTTGACTTTATCTCAAGGAGTAGAACAGGCAATCAAAAACCATTGTCCGGAAATTACCAAAGTAGTTGCGGTCAATAACAACCCTATTGTTAACAACGCAAATTCTGGTTTAATCAGTCCATTTTATTCCAAAATAACTTCTACTTGGATCAAAGTAGCGACTATTGATCAAATTCCTGAATTTAGTGTATTGGAAGTACAACTTGCTGGTACTTCACTGATTTTACATCGTCAAGGTGTTACAGTAACATGTTATCGTAACGCTTGCGCTCATCTAGGATCTTCTTTAGAAAAGGGTAAAGTTGAAAATGGGGTTATTACCTGTCCTTCCCACGGATTCCAGTACAAATTAGAGACAGGTAAATGTTTAACTGCGCCTGATATTTCACTTCAGTCGTATTTAGTAAAGATTAAAGACGATAAGGTTTTTGTGAAACTGCAAAAATGATGATGCGAAGGTAACGTTTCAGCAAATATACTTGACGATTAGGAAATCACAGCTACTTTGCTTTTTCATTTCAGTAGTTCGCGTATTCATTTCAGTGTCTTATGCAAGCAAAATGCCTAAATGCTTTCTCAATATCCCTGAATTTATTCTCATTTGTGTAATTTAGGTATTCATTTTAGTGTTTTGAGAAAGCAAAATGACATATTACTTTCTCAAAATGGCATTTAACTTATTCAAATCCCAGTTTGCTTACTCATTTTGGTGTTTTCCGCAAGCAAAAGGTGATTTGACTTACTCAAAATGACCTTTGACTTACTCATTTTGGTGTTTTCCGCAAGCAAAATCAGCTTTGACTTACTCATTTTGGTGTTTTCCGCAAGCAAAATCAGCTTTTACTTTCTCAAACCCCAGTTTGCTTTCTCATTTCAGTACATCGCGCACTCATGCCAAATATTTGCTATGTAGCAAAAATCACTAAAGACTAGCGTAGGGAATTTTTTTAACTTAATTTGAAAAAAAATAATCCAAAACCCTTACTTTGAAAATTGAAATAATAAAAATTTATCTATAGGAATCCTAAATGATATGTGAAAAATTTTAAGTAATGTAGGGTAGGCTTTGCCCACCAAAACCCGGATATGGTGGGCAAAGCCCACCCTACGTGTATTTCAAAAATCAAATAGGAGTCCTATAATTTTGAAAAGGATGTTGCTTTGAAATCTATTTGCATAACTTTAAATTAACATTAATTGCAAACTGCTACTATTGATACATATCAATATACGCGAATGCGATTGGATATTAATTATCACTTATCTCCAATTACTCATCAACAAAAATTGCCATCAGACAAAACAGTAAATCACCGAACTTTACCTCTATCACCTCAAGGTGCAGAGGTAATTTTAGGTAACATTATTGAACCAGAACAATTAGTTATACCTGTAGCACCCAGTTCCACAACAATGTTCGGGCCTCGTGCTGCTTGTTTGTTATCAGAATCAGGCCCCTTATGGGTATCAGATCCAGGACATCATCGATTATTGGTATGGCAGAAATTACCTACCAGAGATAGACAACCTGCGGATTGGGTAATTGGACAACC
>NZ_JAIVFR010001175.1 GCF_020829685.1 Nostoc sp. CHAB 5715
TATTGGTTAAAACCTCGCCCGAAGTTAAGCGAAAAAAATTAAAATATTCTCGCCTTAAAACTCTATCCCTTTATGGGTAGAGTATTCTGAATTCTGAATTCTGAATTCTGACTCCTATTTTATGCTTTTAAGGAAGTCGGCACAATAAAAGCAAACTGTGTGAAGGAAAGTAAACAAGGCTCAAATCCTTTTTCCTTGTGTTCCCTGCCTCCTGCCTCCTGCTTTATCCCAACGATAATTTATTTACGCCGACTTACTTATATTTATAGTTTGTGTGATGATTGATCGCTAACTATTGACTATTGACCATAGACCATTGACTATAACCATTGGTAAATGACAGATGACCAATGACTAATGACTAATCAAAAACATGTTTGCATTATTTTGGGTACTCGTCCAGAAGCGATTAAACTAGCTCCTGTGATTCAGGTTTTCCAAAAGTCTTCAAGTTTTGAGTCGCAAGTAATTCTAACTGGACAGCATCGAGAGATGGTTGAGCAAGTTATGCAGCTGTTCAACATTAAGGCAGATTATGACTTGGAAATTATGCAGGTTCAGCAATCTCTAAATGATATTACCTGCCGTAGTTTACAAGGGTTAGAAGCTTTATTTAAGGTGAAAAAACCAGATTTAGTGGTGGTGCAGGGAGACACTACTACAGCTTTTGCCGCAGCTTTGGCAGCTTTTTATCAAAAAATCCCTATCGGTCATGTAGAAGCAGGTTTAAGAACTGATGATATCTTAAATCCTTACCCAGAAGAAGCTAATCGACGGTTGATTTCTCAAATTACTCAGTTGCACTTTGCGCCGACTCCTTGGGCTGTGGAAAATTTGCACCGTTCTGGTGTTTTGGGTGAAATCCACATGACGGGTAACACGGTAATTGATGCGCTGTTGAATGTAGCTGCAACCCAAGCAGTTTGTAATGTACCAGGCTTAGACTGGGATTCATACCGCGTTCTGTTAGCAACAGTTCATCGTCGGGAGAATTGGGGAGAACCTCTGTTAGCGATCGCTCAAGGCTTTTTACAAATCTTAGACAAGTTTCCTGATACAGCTTTGCTATTACCATTACACCGCAATCCGACAGTGCGAGTTCCGTTACAAGAACTTTTAGGGAATCATCCCCGAATTTTCTTGACAGATCCTCTAGATTATAGGGAATTGGTGGGAGCAATTGGGCGATCGCATCTTTTGCTCACTGACTCTGGTGGCTTGCAAGAAGAAGCCCCCAGCTTGGGAAAACCAGTACTAGTTTTAAGAGACACCACCGAAAGACCAGAAGCTGTTGCAGCCGGTACAGCCAAACTTGTAGGCACTACGAGTGAGAACATTTTTGCAAATGCTGCTGAATTACTTAGCGATCCAGATGCTTATGAAGCAATGGCAAATGCAATTAATCCCTTTGGGGATGGTCATGCAGCAGAGCGCATTTTGCAGATTGTACAAAATTACCTGGGTCTTTCATCAGAAACATCAACTTAGGAACTTAGATTAAACAAAATGCAAAATTTCTGTTTTTCAGGGTGCATGAAATCGGCAGAAAAGCCGATTTTTCTTTTTTTTAATCTAAAACTTCCTGAGTTTAGATTTCTCTCCATCCCACAAGAAAATAGTACAGGACTTACGCAAACAATGCAGGTAGGGGCAATACCCTGCGGGAAGCCGCTTTGCGTCTACATGAATTGCCCCTACAGCGTCTAATTTTGTGTAAGTTCTATAGTAGAATCTAGAAACGAGATTTTCAAAGGGTGACTTCTGGTTAAATACCCAAAGCTGCTCGTGTTTCTGGCCCCACCGTACCATCTACAAGTAGACCTTTACTTGCCTGAAAGCTTCGGACTCGGTTAACAGTTTCTTGACCGTAAATTCCATCAACTCTGAGATTACCTAAAGCTATCTGAACGTCTCTTACAAGCTGACCTCTAGAACCACGGGTAAGAATCACCGAACCGCCAACACCACCAGGTCTAGTTACAGAAGGATTGTTAGGTCTATTACCAACCCATCGAGCAAAAACGTATCTACCCGTAGAAAGTCTAGCAAAACCGTTTTCATACCTTTCAAT
>NZ_JAIVFR010001176.1 GCF_020829685.1 Nostoc sp. CHAB 5715
GAGGCTTTGAATTCTCCCCATTCCCTTGTAGGGAAGGGGGCTGGGGGGTTAGGTTTGGCGTTAGCTTTTCCACATGACCTGAATTGTCAGAACTATCATTGTGTTAAAGGCAGACGCAATTAGTGATGAAAAATAACGATAACTTTGTATTACGTAATACTTGGTACTATGCTCTGCCTAGTAATCAGATTAAGCCAGGTATGATGATCAGCCGCATTTTCTTGGGAGAACCAGTGCTGCTAGTCCGCAGCCAGGATGGTAAAGTTTCTGCGATGACGGACATTTGTCCCCATCGCGGTGTGCCTTTGAGTTGTGGTAGATTCAATGGGCAAGAAGTGGAATGCTGTTACCACGGTTGGCGCTTTGACCCGGCTGGACGCTGCACTGCAATACCATCTCTTGTAGAGGAACAGCAGATGGATTTGAGGCGCTTTGACGTACATTCCTATGAAATCCGGGAAGCCCAAGGGAATATCTGGATATATATGGCTGATCTTGATAACCCTCAACCTGCTTCTGAGATGGAGATTCCGGTAATTCCAGGGTTTGATGAGCGATCCCTACGGGGGGCTGCGCCAACGCACCAGTTCGTAGAGGTGGTAAAATTCCCTTGTTTTATAGATCATGCGGTAGTGGGTCTGATGGACCCTGCTCATTCACCTTATGTTCATCGCGCTTGGTGGTGGCGAAGTGAGCAACTGCATGAGGAAGTGAAGCAATTCGATGCTTCGCCCTATGGCTTCACAATGCGACGACACCGATTACCAGCAAATGGGGGTCGATTATACTGGCTCATTGGCGGCGGTGTGCCGGAAACGGAGATTTCTTTTCGTTTACCTGGAGTCAGAATAGAAGAAACCACAATTGGCAACCATCGAGTCGTTAATTTAACGGCAGTTACACCTATTTCAGACACGGAAACGGAGGTAACTTTTGCTCTTTACTGGACACTTCCTTGGGTAAGATTTTTCAAGCCACTGTTACATGTGCTGGCGCGGACTTTCATTGGTCAAGACCGAACGGTAGTGGAAAAGCAGCAGATTGGTTTGAAATATAATCCTGTGCTACGGCTGATTAAAGACTCAGATATGCAGGCGCAGTGGTATTACCAGTTGAAGCGGGAGTATGCTCGCTCTGTCGCTGAAGGACGAGAATTTGTGAATCCTGTCAAGGGTCAAATACTCCGCTGGCGTGCTTAAAATTGAGATTTAGGGCATTGGCCTGTGGCTTCTATTTAGCTGGCAAAGGTCATGATACCAGAGCTATACAAGCTTATCTGGGACATAAAAATATTCAGCACACGATTCGCTACACAGAGTTATCTCCAGGTCGTTTCAAGGATTTCTGGACAGATTGAAGTATACCTTACTGCATCCAATCAAGCTAGCTATTGTTGTCTTACTTTAGACATTGGCAAGTGTCGTCAAAGATGTATAGCAGTCCTAAATCATTTGTGAAAATTATATATCTCTTTTTTCTTTCTTCTCTTTGCGTCCTTGGCGTTCTTGGCGGTTCGTTTCCTTATATATATTTTTCACGACTCCTGCAAGGATTGCTATATGACATGGCAGCTTTGTATTATAATTTGTATTACAAAGAATACATAACAAAATCATTGCCATTACAAATGAAAGAAGAAATCCTAAATTCATACAAACTAGAAAAGTTGTAAATAAAGCGTTTTAACTGTTTCTGTTACAAAACTTTACAAAGTGTCCCATTTTGCACGTATCCCGGCTGTACCCCTAATCCAAACTAAATTCTGCAAATTCTCTTTGCCCAAAAGCAACTGCTGCTGTTCTCAGGAGGGCTTTGACTTTTAGCTGTTGCGCCCTCAGATATTGAGCAATTTCTCGACCAACACCGCGACTTGCTCCAGCTAGAAAAATATAAGATGCACTTGTCATAATAAACTTAACTATTTACGCTCAAAGGATTTTATCAGAGGATTGGCAGTATTCAATAATTGCTCAAGCAACTGAGATGCTTCTGGTTGGTGGCGAACATGAGTGTCAATAAACAAACTAATGATTTCACCCATCAGCAAACGGAAGCTTTCTTGGGGTTGG
>NZ_JAIVFR010001177.1 GCF_020829685.1 Nostoc sp. CHAB 5715
AGCCAGTCAGTATCAGGGATGTTAACAGCACTAGCCACAGAATAGGATTTCGCATGGGAAAGACGCGGTTCATTCGATTTCGACCATTCAGTGTCAACACAAAACTAAATGGTCTGATTAACCACAAGAAAATCTTTCCTAAACTTGAAGAATTCATAACTATAAGTCTCCCCAAAAGTCAAACTTTTTAACCAATCTTGACTTCTTAGTATTGTTTGAGATTCTTGGAACACCGTTTTGGTAAAGAATTTTAATCCAAAATCCAAAATCTAAAATCCAAAATTGGTATCAGCCAGGGGTTCCTGAAAAATTCAACCAAACCAAGTAGGAGATGGTTAAACCAATGGCAATTAGCGCCACCCAGATAAAGCGATTATCTCTGGTATTGACCTGACTGAGGTCAACGAATTCTGGCTCCGTAGGTTTAGGCTTCTGCTGCACAGAAGATTTAGTAGACTTAGCAGCAATAGAAATTTTGAGTTCATTATCGGGTAGTGCCGCCAAATCTGGGATTTCGGTCATCCACTGGCTGGGTCTTTTCAGCTTTGGTGCTTTTAAAATGTAAAGCATCCGTCGCGCTTGTTTGCCAATTTCAAAATGGGCATGGCGTTTAAGTCTTTCGCAAAGAGCGATCGCATCATCGGTGCGTCCAGCTGCTTCATAAGCTGTCACTAGATGAATTTCTACTTCCCCCCCAAGGCGAGAATTACGAGCTAGTAGGGCGCTGGCCTTTTCTAAATTTTCGATGGCTTCGCGGTATTGCCCATTTTCAAAGGCAACTTTCCCAGCCTGGTAGCGGGTTTTAGCAATTTCTAAACTTTCTACACTCACGGCTTATACAAAAATCTGCACTATTTTAATTTTGCCAATGCCAGCAATCTTTTTGGAATTTTTTCAAAAGCTGGCAACCTGAAAGTAAATAAACTTCTAAAATTTTAACTAAGTAGCTGCAACTATTTGCTGATTAAAAATTCCGGTATCAAATGCAGAGCAAAAATATGTTGAAAATCAAGCATTCGCAACTGAATTGGCTCCTAGCAGGTATGACTTTAGCAGTGATGGGTGTAAGCATTGCTCCAGCTTTTGCCCAGCGTGTGATCGTGATTGATGGTGGTTATGGAGTCAGGCGATCGCCTCCTGTCGGTTCCTTCATTTATGGTAGTCCGATTCCCACACCTGGTTATGGAGTTAGGCGATCGCCTCCTGTCGGTTCCTTTATTTATGGTAGTCCGATTCCCACACCTATGCCTGTAGACCCAGCAACGGGACTCATGCCACAACGCAATAATTACCCTGATTATTACTATCCCCAGTTCAGGCAGAACGTGAGAAATTCCACCCTGATTAATCCGACTTTGATTAATCCGGCAATTCGAGACTCAACCATCGTTAATCCGGTGATTATAGATAACTCATGGCATCGTAGACCATTTAGCGGCGGGCGATCGCGGGTTATTATTACCTATCCCCGATAGAGAAGGAGGGTAGGGGAGGCAGGTGGAGCAGGGGAGGTGAATATTAAAGATTCGTCCACGAGTATCAAAGACTCGTCCACAAGTATCAAAGACTCGCTCACGAGTATCAAAGACTCGCTCACGAGTATCAAAGACTCGCTCACGAGTATTAAAGACTCGCTCACGAGTATCAAAGACTCGCTCACGAGTATTAAAGACTCGCTCACGAGTATCAAAGACTCGCTCACGAGTATTAAAGACTCACTCACGAGTATCAAAGACTCGCTCACGAGTATTAAAGACTCGCTCACGAGTAAAAAAGGAATTTTAATTTACACAAAATTACAGTTACAAATCATTTTCCTCTGCTCCCCTGCCTCTCTTCCTCTACAAGGTAAACTGCGAACCGAGAATCATCGTCCCAATTCCAACATCAGTAAAGATTTCTAGTAACAGGGCGTGGGGAATGCGACCATCAATGATGTGTGCTGCACGGACTCCTTGAGCAAGCGATCGCACACAACAACTGACTTTGGGAATCATCCCACCGCTAACTATACCATTGGCAATCAACTCGCGGGCTTCACGAATATCTACTTTTGGAATCAAACTAGA
>NZ_JAIVFR010001178.1 GCF_020829685.1 Nostoc sp. CHAB 5715
ATCAAGTCGATTGTCAGCAGTTGTGACAATAAGGGTTGACTAAACTTAGTAATCAGCTTTATTACCTCTAATGCACTAAGACAAGCTAGTGTCCCAGAAACAGCACCGATAACCGAGAACCCACGCTAATCCTCTTCTTAACGCATCTTCCGCCTCTTTTAAACTACCTAGCTGCACATAAGCCTTAGCAAGCAAATTGTAAGTTAGACCTTGTGCTTTCAGGTCGCCAATTGAGTGATATAGTTCCAGCGCCCGCAAGCAAGACGTAATTGTTTTATCGGCATATCCTGAAGCGTATTGTTGTTCACCGATACTCAGCAAGCTATCTGCTTCATCTCTTGATTGTCGCCCAACGGAACTATTTAAAGGACGGTGGAGTTGTTGCGTAATATCAACTGCACCCGCAGCTATGGGACTCAGCAAAAAAGTAAACAGTAAAAAGCTCTGTAAAAGTATTTGGGGACGAGAAATCGCACCTACACAAATTAAGCCTACCTTGTGCCTGGGAAATACAAGCCGTTGTTTCATAAAAATTACCCCTAAAGTTGCGGGTTTAAGTAAAAGGTCTAAGAAAAAGTTTTAATTTTTTTAATTGAAGACAAATAATATACGGATTTATACTTAAGTCATGATTGCACTAAATCTTCCCCAAAGTATATAGCGCGGATATCTGTGGGTAATTTGTCCTCTAGCATACGATAGCCTTCCTGAAGCAAATTGGCTACTTCGTTTGGAGCGATCGCTTCTCCTTCGGCTTGCAGATAGGCGGCGATTCTAGTTTCGCTCCAGTGGAAAGTTTGAGCCATTAACACGATTAATCGCAAAACAGGTGGTAGTTGGTCTAATGCCTGTTGTACATAGCACCATAGTGGCGGCGAAGTCGCTTGCAGAGAATAATGAATTGCTTCTGTGGGTGGTACTTTAATCTCGTTAATACAAAAAGCTGTCATATTAATTAACCAATTTTGCATGGTTAAGGCTTCCTTACCTAATTCAGGGGCGGTTAAATTTAGTCCACCGAGTTCGTAGTAGATATGTCGCCAGGTGAGGGCAAACAGATAATCTGCCTGCACAGGCGATCGCGCCGAATGCCGAATTAAGGTATACACTAGGGGACTATAGCGGCAAAAAATCACTGTAAAATACTTTCCGGCATCTGGATTGCTCTGAAACAGAGTCAGTAGTTCATTGTCACTGTGATGGAACAGCGACTTCACCAGGGGGTGATTAGCTTCCGGAAAATGAGGAATTTGCATAAGCCTTTCGATGGATAGTTGTTAAAATAGTTTTAGGAATTGCACTCCGGTAGTTAATCGCATAATATCTTGGTGTTGCCCAATTTGTAGCCCAAACTCAGACTAGTTGAATATTGATAAACTAGAAACAAAGACTTAATTTTAGTCTTAATCGACAATCATAAAATCGGCTCCCTTATAGAATCCTTATTTGTTCATGGTTATAGCAGTTAGTGTGATATCGTTCCTCCTCAGTCCCCTTACCTTAGGCTCCTTTCTGCCTTCCCTGCCCTTAGATAGCCTGTTTTCCACTCAAGGGATTATGGTGATGCTGCTAGCAGCTTACGCTGGCGCAATGTGGATGTTCCTCACCAGTGCCCCAAAAGTACACACTGTAATGGTGTCGGATTTGGAGATTGCCCGACAGTTGTATGAGGGGCTGCTAGACTTGCCAGCAGCTGAGGTGCCATTGCACTACTACTACAATTACGAACAAACTATCGGCGCAACTGGCATTGATCCACTATATATGTCTACTGGGCCGAGCTTGTCTAGCAAAATGATGAATAATGCCAACGATGGGCTGTGGTATCAATTGAAGAAAAACACCCAGCTACATGTCATTACTGGGGCGAGTTTAGGTAGCAAAAATCAGCAACGACACGTTTGTTTTGACCATGACTGCCTGGAAATGATTTTAATGCGAGTCGACATTATTTTAAGAGGTTCAATGATCTGGAAAGCTGCTGATCATTCGGGCTTACGGTACAGGGATAAAAACGCAGCAACTTCACAAATCGTTTTTCTTAAAGACGAAGACAACAAACTTT
>NZ_JAIVFR010000117.1 GCF_020829685.1 Nostoc sp. CHAB 5715
AACGAGAAGCAATTAGTGCTCGCCTACCTGAAATAAAAAAAGAGGTGAGTAAAGCTGAGAAAAATTTGGAACAGTTTCGCAAGAAACATAAATTACTCGATCCCGAAGTCCAAAGTAAAATCTTGCTAGAATCTCTAGCTGATATTCAAAAACAGCTACAAAGCACTCGTGCCCACCTTCAAGATGTAAACGTTCGCTACGATAATTTAGAGCAACAAATAGCTTCCTCGTCTCAGCAAAATGCACTAATTGCTTCTCGTTTAAATCAGTCAAGTCGTTACCAAACACTATTGAGTGAAATTCAAAAAACTGAACTAGCTTTGGCTAAGGAGCGGCTGCGCTATACAGACGATTACCCATCGGTACAGAAACTAAAGCAGCAACGCCAAAGTCAACTGTTGCTATTACGACAAGAGGTGAAAGCTATTAGTACTAGCAGTAAGAGAGAACCGCTCTTAAAAGAGCAAATGCTAGGGGTTGAACCAAAGGTAGTAGACGAGTTAATTTTGGTACAGACAACTGTTTTAGGACTAACTGCTAATGAAAAGAATCTAGCCGAGTCAGAACAGCGACTTCGCTCTGAGCTAAACAAATACCCAAGCTTAATAGCAGAGTATAACCATCTGCTGCCAAAGGTAGAAACTAGTCGTAAAACCCTTGAACAATTACTCCAAGCGCAACAGTCCTTGGGACTGAAAATTGCTCAGGAAGGATATAACTGGCAAGTTTTGGCAGAACCTGCTCTGGGTACTTATATGGGGAGCAACAGATTATTATTTTTGGTTGGAGGGGCGGTAATTGGGCCGATTGTAGGTATCTTAGCAGCCCTGATTTTAGAAAAGTTTAATGACGCTATTTATTGTGTCGGAGATTTAAAGAAACTCACTAACCTACGTGTACTGGGGTCAGTACCAAAACTACCGTCGCGTGGTGTTAAAAAGCGGCGGCTGGGCCTGCCTTGGAATGGGCGGCGAAGCTCAGATTCCTCTATAGTAGAAGCCAGTACTAGATTACCCGTCCATGAAACCCTGGACATGATCTACCAAAATATTCAAATATTAAAATATCCCTTACCCTTCAAGTCGTTGATGTTGACTTCAGCAATACCAGGGGAAGGGAAGACAACTTTAGTATTAGGGCTTGTAGCTAGCGCTACCCGGATGCATCGACGAGTATTAGTTATTGATGCTAATTTACATAATCCTAGCCTGCACAAAATCCTGGAACTTTCCAATGACTGGGGACTATCTTTGTTATTAGTTGATGAGACAACTACTCATTTTCAAGATTACATCCAGCCCATTCACCCCTGCATTGATATTTTGACTGCTGGGCCTGAAGGAGAAGACATGGTGAAGTTGCTCAGTTCTCAACGGATGAAAGAACTAATAGAGTTGTTTGAGCAAAGTTATGACTTAGTACTGATAGATGCTCCATCTATTTTAGGTACAGTTGATGCCAGAATTGTGGCAGCTTTTTGCAATGGGATCGTAATGGTAGAGCGCATGGGAAAAGTGACCCGAACTGAATTGACTCAAGCAACAGAAATTTTGAGTAAGTTGAATTTAATTGGAATTATCGCTAATGAAGTGAGCAATTCTCAAAAGGTATTGGCATCGTAGACTGAAGAGGACGCTGGGACTAATTTCCCAGCGTCCTCTTTTGGACGATGACTACACCTTGTCAAGCTGACACATAGCTAATCGGCGGTAGTCACCCATGCGGCGATCGCCGACACTGTCAGACTCAAACTCTAAATTGACAGTACTCTTATAGTAGCCCTTAAGCGATCGCACCAGCCTGTCCAATTCAACCAGGAAAGTAGCATATTCTCACGCAAATTGCCATCAAAATCGAAATACAATACCTTTCCCACATGACTAAACTTAGCTAGAAAGCCGTAGAAATAGCTAAACCAAAATGCATAATTAGTAGGAGGTGGCAACCTCCTGCGTTGGAGAAGTGTCTCATCTTAAAGTAGTAGACGCCATAGTTCAAAGCGTCAATTAGATACTAGTGTGATTAGATGATCAACATGAAATTCCAACTTTACTTAGGCTCTTTATTTTCTCAGATTAAAGTACGTCATTGGTGGGTAAGTATCCTTTTGTGGATAGCTTTGGTTGCCCCAGCCCAAGCGTCTGTAATCCTGCGCGTGGCAATTGAGAGGGGCGTTAATCAGGTCAAAGTGGGCAGTTCCACCACTGGAATCGTCAAGGATAGTACTGGCCGGACTCTCGGACAGCTACCAGCAATGAGTGCATATTATGCCCAAGCTATTCCGGGCGGAGTTGCTTTAGATAAGTGGCAGTCTGGTTTATTTTGGATTGAGCCAACAGGTAAAGGATTCGTTTATATTGGCGATCGCTGGTATCGAGGTAGAACTCTGGTTGTTCCCACAGACAAAGGCTTAACGGCTGTTAACTGGGTTGATGACCAAGAATATCTCTACAGCGTTCTCGGTGGCGAAATGAGTGCTAGCTGGCCCCAAGAAGCACTAAAAGCCCAGGCGATCGCAGCCCGCACCTACGCCCTTTATGAGCGAGAAAAACAACGGAATAATCCCGTTTACGATTTAGGTAATGCCCCCGATCGCTGGCAAATTTACAAAGGCGTCATCAGCGAATCTCCTGCTACTTACAAAGCAGTTGATGAAACAGCAGGACAGGTACTAACTTACAAAAACCGGATTATTCTCTCAGTCTTCCACGCTTGTTCTGGAGGACACACCGAAAACGTTGAAGACGTTTGGGGAAATGCGTTGCCGTACTTGCGGGCTGTTCAAGACTACGATCAAAATATCAGTGAGTGTAATTGGGTAAAAACCTTTTCGGCTAGTGAGATTAGCGCTAAATTCCCTGAAGTTGGCAGTGTGACGGCGATGATTCCAGAGACATACTCACCTTTTGGCAGTGTTAAAGTCTTGAAAATTGTCGGTAACAAAGGCACAAAGATGCTACAGCGCGAGGAAGTGCGGACAGCCCTTAAGCTCAAAAGTACCCGCTTTAGCGTTACTAAGGGAGCAAATGGTAGTTTTGTACTTCAAGGGCTTGGCTTCGGTCATGCTTTGGGCATGAGTCAGTGGGGGGCGTACAATCTGGCTCGGCAAGGAGTGAACCACTTGCAAATTTTGGGACATTATTATCAAGGTGTAGCTTTAACACCAATTCAGGCAAAGTAAAGAGAAAGTTAGGAGTTAGAAGTTAGGAGTTTAAATAAATCTTAATTATTCACTCCTCACTCTCAACTCTTCACTCTATTCCCCACTCCCGCGTTCCAAGCGTTTTTGCCATTGGGCGTCAATTTGTGCAGAACGCTCAACTTCTTGGTCGAGTAAATCAGTTTCGCTAGAATACACTAAATCTTCGTTACCAATGACTTTTTCTGCTGCAAATTGTTGGGCATAGTCGATTTTTTGTTGCAAAGCTGCATCAGGACTTGCCAATATCCTTGATCTGGAAAGGCGATCGCGGTTGCGATCGCCTATTTTGCGATTACGCCATTGAATCCAGAAATAACGCAATAACGGGATACCTAAGAAACCTGCTCCATAAGCCAATAGTAGCCAATAAATTCCTTGCACAAAAGCTACCAGTCCACCTAATTGGACGGCAACAGTGCCATCTCCCAACAAACTTCCCAGTACTAAGGCAAGAACAAAATTTAATACTCCCAATCCAGCACTGAGCATAATTTGCCCGGAACTTGCAGCACTAAAACGCCAGGGAAATTCCTCCAAGTGATCTGATATTGCATAACGGCGCTTTTTAACTGCACTCACCTGCAACTCTGGGAAAGAATAAACAATTTGCCCTTCTGGGCTTACCGATGGTTGCCCATTAAATCGCGTTAGAACAGGCAGCATATAATCTTCGTACTCTCTTGTATATCCCTCGCCAATGTCATCCAAATATGGGGCAATTTGTTCCGCTACCACTGCACCACGGTTATTCTGAATCACCGTAGCAATTTCTTGCCACCGACGTTCTTCTAAGTTGGCGTTAGGATTACCATCGCCAAACAAAAACGAAAACACAGCTTCAAAGAAATTCAGATTGCTTTCTTCTCGCCTTTCCCGTCGCCCTTCCTGATAGTGGGTGTCATAATTTGGGCTTAGATACCAAAATAAATTTGGAAAATAGAAGAAACCCCCACCGTCGTAATTACTGCCCCGATTGTCCCCGTTACGGTCTGAATTAGTAGAGGTAATGATAATGTAGATGGTAACAGTTATCAGAAAGATGGAAACAGTTAAGAAAATTCCGAAAGAAATGCGAATCAGGTAAAACAGAACACTCCAGACCTTTTTCCACCATTCTTGCAATCGTAACCGGAAGTATTTCTTACGCAAAATTGCTCGAAAGTTTTGTGGAAAAAGGAAAACTATATCACCTGAATCCGCTACTTGCAAATGTCCCCCAGCATCAGATGCTAGGGCTAATAAGTTTTGATTAGCTTCAGCGACGTTCAATCCTGCCTGGGTTGCCAGATCACCAACGGTGACACGGTAGCCCAGTTTTTCCACAGCTTGCATGATGGTGGAATTAGGAGCCATTGTTCTCCCCTCCTGTTGAAACTTAATTCCCTTTTCTTAAGTATAAAGTTTTATTTGAAGCGACTTGGCAGGGGCAGGAATGAAGCATGAAATCATTAAAAATAGAAATTATTACTATTTCATCTATATGAAAGCCATTGTCAGTCCATACTTTGAAGCTCAAAGTCCTTCGCAATTTCTTCAAAGAGGACAAGATTCCCTCGCCTGTGGCGACCCCCGATCAATTGGGGGTAAAAGAGGGAAATAGCCCCCCTTTTAAAGGCTACGGTGTACACATAAGTCCTAAAAACCTAGCTTGGTGAGGCTTTTCTCATTTTCATGCTCTGCATGGGAACGAGAGAAATGGCATTGTTAGTCGAAACAATCGCATTGTTGGTCGAAACAATCGCATTGTTGGTCGAAACAATCGCATTGTTGGTCGAAACAATCGCATTGTTAGTCGAAACAATTGCATTGTTGGTCGAAACAATCGCATTGCAGGTCAAGAGACTTGTGTGTACACCATAGCTTTTAAAGGGGGGTTGGGGGCAATACTTGTCGGGTTTTGGGGAAAAGGGGAAGGGGAAAGGGGAAAGAAAAAACCTTTAACCCTTACCCTTTAACCTTTTCCCCAAATCAAATTCCGAGTTAAAAATGCTTAACCGAGTAGTATTGGGGTTGGGGGGATCTTGCCTCGATAAACAAGCTAACCGAACCGTATTACCTCCACTTGGGGAAACCCCTGTCCCCGCACTGCCTCCCCCATGCCCTATTCCCCATGCCCAAAAACTCAATTCCCTTGAATGGGTGGAGTTTTTTATTAACGAAATCTTTACATGAATTTGGTAAACCAATACTAAAGTCGATAAACCGACAAATGACCTGACACGCAACATGTTATAATCGTTTGCCTCAGCTTGGTTAACCAGCAAATTTTCTGCTCAAATATGGTTCAGTATACTCTCGCTCAAAGCCCAGAAATTATCCTTACTGTTTCTGGAAAAGATTCAGCAAAAGCCCGTGATAAAGCAATGGATCAGCTGATGGAACTGATGGATTCAGGAAAGCTACCCACAGAACTGGAAGAAGGATTTGGCCCTCAACAATTAATTGAGGTTAAAGAGTCAACTATTGATACTGCTAGCGGTGAGGATACCATTACACAAGCTGTCCAGGTTCTAAGTAACCTGGCCACACTCAAGCTGAAAGTTCAGGAATCACGAGCTGAAGCGTTGGAAATTCGCAAAGCGGTTGATGTTCTATTCACCGACTCGTCGGTGACAGAAGAGGAAATTACTCGACTCAAGGAAGGTTTTAAAGTTCTCAAAAATTTTGCCCAAGCTAATGTGCGTTACCAAGAAGCGCGATCTAAAGCAGAACAGGCTCGGCAAACTCTGGATCAAGCTCTAAAGTCGCCTGACAAGTAACATTTACAAACTTAGATGCATTGAGATGTGTCTTAAAAATGTAATTAAAAACTCTAATAGACAGGCTATTATGCCTGTCTTTTGATTTACTGGGGCGCTAGGATTCGAACCTAGGGATGGCGGGACCAAAACCCGCTGCCTTACCACTTGGCTACGCCCCAACGACTTTACTCTAGTTAATATAGCAGTTAGACCTGGGTTACTGTCAAGTACTTTTATAGTTAATTTCAGACAAGGGGTTTTTAGAGATGATTTATAAAGCAATACGCTTGGGTTCAGCCCAAAAATTAAATTATGTAGGTTGGGTTGAGGAACGAAACCCAACGTTTTCAAGCCATTGTTGGGTTTCACGACCTTCAACCCAACCTACAATTATTCTTAACCCAAGCGTATTGTCTTATCGAGGGTTTGTTGCTAAAGTGCCATCAACTGCTAATATATTCGCTTCAGGAGCATATTTAGCCTTGCTTCAAAATGTAAACTAGTTACTCCATCCTCTACAATTTCTACGATCTTACCTAATCTGGACATCAGTACAGCTAGACCACAGGCAAAAGCTTCAGCGATAGTTAAAGTTATATGTGTAACTTATTTTTGCAAAAACTCAAACTTTAAGCATTATGTAGTATTTTTGGCAGCAACTAATTAATCAATGGTAATTAGTTCGAGAGCAATTTTTTGTCTAGTTATAAAATGCAAAATCTTAGCTATTGTAATCAGCATAATTATTGAATAGCTACTTTGTGATTTAGCGACTATCCAGTTACTAGTTTTAGCTGAAAACATAGCTTTCCCTATAGATAGACCTTTGAGCTTTTCAAGTATTGCATAGTTAGCAGCTTTGAATACCGAGCCACAGTTAGGTGCTGTATTATCTTGATGTTCTTTTGCCCAAATTTGCCTTGAAGTTAGAGGATTTTCGGTGAATTCTGTTGGTTCAAACTTGAAAATTGCACTCAATATAAGTTTTGAGTGTATACCAGTAAACATAGTTTCTCGATAATCTCGTACAATTTGACTATTTTCAAGTGTTTTTATACATCCATCTTCAAAGAAGGTTACACTTTCAACAAAGTCGTATATTGTACATCCATGTTGTCTTCCTCTACCAGCGTTCATTGCTAATGCACCACCAATAGTTGCTGGTACAGATGCAAGATAATAGAAAGAATTCATGGAGTTTTGATAACAATACTTTAATACTTCCATCACTGAAGCAGAAGAAGATACTTCAAGTCTGTTATTAGGTAAAGGATTTGTGTACTTAGGTAGTTTATTTTTCAGTATCAATGATTGGATATTTTTTTTAACAAACAGCGTGTTAGAGCCATTTCCAATTATATAAATCTTTACTTTGTTTTCTTTGGCCCAATTACAGTACTCCTGAAGGTCATCTACACTATTGATCTCTCCTACTCGCTCAAAGTAATGTTGTGTTCTATAGTGCGATAGACTGTTTGATGTTAAAGACTCAATCTTTAAATTAGACATCTTAACTCTTTCTACTCCTTTTGGATTTTTGAGAAAGATAAACAGTTTGCTTATCATTTTGCAAATACGGCACAACCATAAAATGACCTATTTTTAAAGGATTCGTTATTCTTTCTTACTGATTTCATCCAACATTACTTTACTGTTACTATTGATCGCTCCTTGTAAAATAGCTTCAATTAAATGTTTTTTTGATTCGATAATTTTTGATTCTAAAATACTAGATACTGATTCATAGTCAATATCAAAGATTTGCTTGTTCAATAATTGAGGTTTTAATTTCTCCGAAAATATACGGTTTGTTAAGCCAAAATCATTAAGCAAATCTCTTACCTTATTTGATTTATCACTAGGAAGAAATACTGTAAAAGGTTTATGAAAAATAATAGAAAACACAGTGCCGTGAAAAGTATTAGTCACGATATAAGATGCTTCACTATGTAATCCAATCCATTCTTTTGGACTAGCACTTTCTAAATTTACTTGTGCTAACCGTTGATATGTACCGACTGAAACTATAGTTAGATTTTGCTCCTCTGCCAGGAACTTTATAAAATCTTCTTCCTCTGCTTCTATGTCAGCTTGAACATACAATAGAAGATATTTATTTGTTATTTTTGGAGGATTTTTAAGTGCATCATACTTAATTAAGAAAGTAGGATCTAAAACTTTTATCGCTTTTTTATTGCATTCATTAGCAATAACTTCTCGACTATTAGAATCACGAACTAAAATGGTTTGAAACTGATTAATCAATGTACATATTTCTTGTTGATAAATCCCTAATTTTGTGGTATTACCAAAACTTGCTGCATAACTTATCTTACGAGTAGTTTTATTGCTAACAAAATCTAAAAAGAAAGAAGAATTATACCCTCTAAATGAATCTATACACCATATTTGGTCACTGCCACATATTACTACATCATACTTATCATGATAGTATTTCAAGCCTTTTTTATCATAAAATCTTTTATGGCTTAACTTAACATGAGAGAGCAGGAAGCGTCTGATTTTCCAATATCTTAAAATATAAATCAAAGATTTTTCATTAATCCGAATTTTCTTACTTTCACTAGTGCTAGACTTTACCCTTTTGATCGGAAGTAAAGGTCTGAAATACATCCATGCTATTTTAAGAGGCCGATAGTCTATTATTTCAACATCATAGCCTTGACTGTTAAGAAAACTCCAAAGAGCACAAGCCTGGAGTGTTGCTCCGTAATTGTCTACATGGTGAAAAGTTAGAATTCCGATTTTCATCTTTGCTCCCTTTGATAAACTATGAATTTCGTCTTAAATGTGATAGCCCAAATTTTTGGCTAATTAAATTAATTTTATGAGATTGGATAGATTGAATTTTTATGTTAAATATCATAGCTTAAAGTATATTAAATTAATTCATAAAGATATATTTAAATTTTATTTATACATAACAAAGCTTATACTTTGCTTATACTTTTCTTTTGATTTTAATATTCAAACTTTCTCCTAAGTCAAGTAGCCGTCTGAAAAGCTTGGGCGATATTACTGAGAGAGTAAGAATATAAATCGAGATCCCGAATATCGCTGAAACACCTAGTAACATCCATGCTTCAAGAGATTTCCCTAAGAAATATTTAGTAGTTAATATAGTTACAACCATTGCTCCAGAAGCGACTAAAGGTACTATGTATAAACGCAGATAGTTGTTTAAATTTATCTTAATAAGTTTATTAATAGCTAATAACGAAATAGGTAATATTAAATAACTACGAACTACATAAGCAGAAGCAACAGCTACAATACCTAATTTGACTACCAGAACAAAACCGATGACATTAGTAACTGTATTGATAACTTGTATCCATAGCCTCCACGAAGGTTTGCCTAGCGCCAGAATTACACAATTGTTATAAATGAAAATCAGAAGAATAGGACCACTAAGAGATAGGATTTGCAATACTGGAACGCTCTCAATCCATTGCTCACCAAAAAATACTTTTATAAATTCAGTTGCTAATACTGGTACACAAATATATATTGGGAAAGCAATGAGACTTGTGAACTGAGTAGTAGTATAGAAAGCGCTTATTAATCGTTCTGGTTCTGCCTGTAACCTAGAAAATATTGGTAGCGCAACCTTAGTTGTAGTACTGATTAAAATCTGCATCATTACTAGCAGCAATTTGTAGGCAACCGAGTAATAACCTAATGCAACTAGTCCTAGATAGTAGCCAATTAGTAAGTTATCGGCTCGGCGATTGAAAAAGTTAATGATGTTAAACGCAGATATATTAATACCAAAGGTAAAAAGTTCTTTAGCATGTATGACAGAAAATTGGAATCCTGGTCGCCAATCGCTAACTCGCCACAAGACTACAACCTGTATTAAACTACTTGATAGTTGTTGACCTACGATACTCCAAACGCCAAAGCCTAAAAAAGCCATCCAAACGCCAACTATTCCACCTATTATCACTGCCAATAGTGAGCGGATTGCTAAACTTTTGAAGGCAAACCGACGTTCAAGAATCGCTTGCTGCACGCTGCTCAATCCATTAAATATAAAGCTTATAGATAAGCATTGAATAATTGGTACTAACTGCGGCTGTTTAAAGAAATCAGCTGTTAATCCGGCACCAGCAATACTTAATACAGTTAAAAGTATACTGATTCCTAAAGTTGTCCAGAATGCAGTGTCTAAATGCTCTGAATCTATCTCTTGACGTTGGATAATTGCGACAGAGAATCCTTGATCAACAAAAATTTGTACAAATTCAATGAATATAGATGCTAAAGCAATTAAACCAAAAGTTTCTGGATTAAGTAAACGAGCTAGAATAAAGAAAACAAATAAAGAGACTGCTTGGCGTCCCCAACTTTCTATAACAGTCCAAATTACACTCTTAACGGCTTTTTGTCGTAAGTTTGATGAATCTTTAGATGATTCCATTACATAGTTTACCGATTAAAGAACCTACAGGTATAGCTTTGATATTGCTGGCTATGAGCAGTTGGATTATTTCTTTTCACGCCAATCAGTTACACCTTATTTTATTTAGATTTTAGTTATAATTAAAGTTTTTTACTCCGAAAATAACATAAAAACTAAGTAAGGCAAGGCAATGATTACCGTAAAGAAAAACATTTTTGAGCTTAAGTAATTGTTCTTAGAAGAGTCTACCACAATCTTCTTGTAAATTTGCAGCAATTCAAGAAACTATTAGCATAAAATTTACTGATGAGCCAGACTATTGAATTTTCATATAAAACGCCCTGTTACTTATACTTTATGGTTTTGAGTGGTATTTACAGCAGTTTTCATGTATTTGAACCACATCTGTTGTAGGGGTTTAGCATTGCTAAACCCCTACCGCGTGGTCTATTTACCTGAAAATAGCTGTAAGTTTGCTAATCAGTTGTTAAGACAACATAAAATTTTTGATTTTTTTGGTTACTAGAGTTTATCTGTGTGTTTCAATCAATAATCTTGTGTTCCACAGAATACATATTCCCTTTGCTTTTTCTTAATCCCCAGTCTCGTTTTCCTGTTGCATAACTCTCCACAAGAGTAGCGGCACTATTTATCGGCAGATCGGAA
>NZ_JAIVFR010001179.1 GCF_020829685.1 Nostoc sp. CHAB 5715
TATTGGTTAAAACCTCGCCCGAGGTTAAGCGAAACTAGTATTAAATATTCAACAATAATTAAAACTCTATCCCTTTATGGGTAGAGTATTCTGAATTCTGAATTCTGTATTCTGACTCCTTTTTATTAAACTCAGTACGATGAAATGACTAGTTACAGCAATTAAATCAGGCGATCGCAGCCTCACCTTTTCCCTAGATGATAATCTTGATCGCGCAGGTCAAACCTTCTTAAAAAACCTTTTTCTCCTAATCCCCTCAGAACTCACACCAATAATTAGTAAAGGGGACAGATGACATTCGCTTGCTGCGAAGCACCCATCCCCGAATAGCTGCCCAGATCATGAACCTGGAATCTATAGTCCGGTATCTAATAATCACAGTATCGGCCGAGATATGTTGATTGTCACTGGGATAGATACTGATTTACGAAATACCTACGAAAAGATTGTTACACAATTACTCTTGTTCACCTTTACTTCCGCCTCCCATCGCCAACAGCGCCGTTCCGTAAGCTGCTTCTGTGTACACTGACGCTACTACAGGAACCTGCAAATGACGCGCCCTAATCGCAGTCCAAGTTTCATTCGCCGCGCCACCGCCAGCAGTATAAACACGGCTCAATTTGTCTGCGCCCATTTGCTGTAATAATTCATACCCTCGCGCTTCTATGCGGGCAATACTTTCTAATAACCCATGCAAAAATTCCACTGGATTATCTGGGCGTGGTGACAATCGTGGCGGTAAATTGGGATCATTAATCGGAAAGCGATCGCCTACCTTCAACAACGGATAATAATCTAACTCGCTGGCTTTTGATGCATCAATCTCTAGGCTAAGGCTTTCTAACTCAGCGTTTGTGAAAAATTGCTTTAGTACTGCACCTCCAGTATTAGAAGCACCCCCAGTCAGCCATAAATCCCCCAGACGATGGCTGTAAATCCCATATCTGGCATCTTCTTGGCGGGTACGACTTAATAACTTGAGTACCAACGTTGAACCAAGGGAAGTCACGGCTTCACCAGATGATTTTGCTCCACTGGCGAGAAAAGCGGCAATACTATCAGTTGTACCTGCACACACCAGACAATCACGGCAAAAACCGAACTTATCCGCAATTTCAGGACGCAATTCGGCAATCGGAGTACCAGGAGGTAAAACTTTGGGTAGCTGAATCGGTATTTGCAGCAATTCTTGCCATTCTGGGTATTTCAACTCTTCTACGTCATAACCCAGCTTTAAAGCATTATGGTAATCGCTAATACCCAACTGTCCATGTAGGAGAAACGCCAGCCAATCTGCTTGATGCAGGAAATATCTAGCTTCACTAAAAGAGGGTAATTGCCTCATCCACAAAAGTTTGGCTAGGCTGGAGGTGGCACTCAACACTGTATGATTGGGGGGTGCGATACTCCTCAAATGCTCTAGCACCAATGATCCCCGTGCATCATTGTATAGCAATGGTGCATCTGTTGGATTGCCAACAGCATTCACCAGCAAGACGGTGGAAGAAGTACCATTAATTGCGATCGCTTTAATTTCTCGCCGCAATTGCTTAGGTATTTGTTCCACCAGTACAAACAAAGCCTCCTGCCAAATTTTTGGTGTAACGGCGGCTGGTGAGTCCTGGAAGGGATATCGCACCTGTGCCTGGATGCTAGCTTCCTCATCTACCACCATACCGCGTGCGCCAGAAGTGCCAAAGTCGATACCCAAATACAAATCCATAGTTTTATGAATTTTTTTAATAAAGAATCACTAAGGATTACTGATTAATAACTGCTTTTGTTGCATCTTGTAACAAGATATTCCACAATCTTGGCAAAACAAGGAAAAGTAGTAAACGAACTGTTCAAAATCTATTCAGGTTAGGAGGTTTTCAGCCATGCCTATCTTAGATACTCTGTACATCGCTCAGATATCTTCCATCTCAGATACTCAAGTCGACATCGCTCTAGTTGTGGCCGTGATCCCAGGAGTTCTAGCTTGGCGATTAGCCACAGAACTTTACATATAAGCCTACGATGTGACACAGTTAAAAAGCTAATAATCCTGGCAGTACGGGG
>NZ_JAIVFR010001180.1 GCF_020829685.1 Nostoc sp. CHAB 5715
TGGGAGTTAGTTACCCCAGCCACCAATACAGCAGCCGGATCAAATTTATCTGGAAAAGTCCAGATTGATGGTTCTAGTACCGTCTATCCTATTTCTGAGGCGATGGCAGAAGAGTTTCAAAAGGCGAATCCTGGGGTGCAAGTTACTGTGGCTTCCTCTGGTACAGGTGGCGGCTTTAAGAAGTTCTGTGCAGGTGAAACCGATATTTCTAATGCTTCTCGCCCTATTAAACCGGAAGAAGTGGAACTTTGTAAAAAAGGTAATATCGAGTACATTGAACTACCGATTGCTTACGATGGTATTTCTGTGGTAACTAACTCCCAAAATAACTTTCTACAATGCCTCACAGTTCCCGAACTAAAAAGGATGTGGGAGCCAGGTGCTCAAGGCAAAGTCACCCAGTGGAACCAAGTTAACCCTAAATTTCCTGCTCAGAAAATAGGTTTGTACGGTCCTGGTACTGATTCTGGTACTTACGACTATTTCACTCAAGCAGTTGTGGGTAAGGAAGGGGAAAGCCGGGGAGACTACACTGCTAGTGAAGATGACAATACCTTAGTACAGGGTGTGAGCGCTGACCCAGGTGGTATAGCATTCTTCGGCTATGCCTATTATGAAAACAACAAAGACAAATTAAAGCTTGTAAGCATTGATAATGGTAAGGGATGTGTTCAGCCTAGTCCACAAACGATCGCCGATGGTACTTACCAGCCTCTTGCTCGTCCAGAATTTATCTACATCAAAAAAACAGTGGCGACGCGTCCTGAAGTCAAGGCTTTTGTTGATTTCAATTATGCTCAGGCAAACCAAAAGCTAATATCAGAAGTAGGCTACGTGCCTTTACCTAGTGACATACTCTCTGAAGTTCAGACACGTTTCAATAGTGGGAAAGTAGGTTCGATTTTTGAAGGTGAGGGTTCTCAAGTGGGTGTCACCCTGAAAGATCTTCTCAAGAAACAACAGTAAGAGTTATCCACTAATTACTTACTCTGTTGACAATGTGAAAATGTGATGTAAACACAATTTGCACTACGCCCTGGTAGCTGGAAGTAGCAGTTTGTCGAACAAAGTCCGCTGACGCTGAGTTAATTTAAGGCTTATAGTCTCCAGATATATTCAGCACTTCCAGCCTTTGGGCAGCTTTTACAAATTGGGCACAGTGGCTATAAAAAGAGTTTGAATTTATGAGGTTGTCCCCAAATGACTGCCAGCCCACTATCTAATGAACCAGATAAATCCAACTTATGGCAGCCCAATCGGACTTTGAATAAGCGGGTGGAAACTGGCGTCAAAGCGCTGTTTGCCTTGTTTGCCTTTGTCTCAGTTGTAACCACAATTGGCATTGTCTTAACGCTGATTTTTGAAACTGTAGAATTTTTTCAAACAGTCTCCATCTGGCAGTTTTTAACAGACACACAATGGACGCCGCTGTTTACCAATAAGCAGTTCGGTATCATGGTGCTAATTAGCGCCACGTTGCTCATATCTGTAATTGCGATCGCAGTAGCATTGCCACTAGGATTGTTAGCCGCTATCTGCTTAAGTGAGTATGCCCCAGCTAAACTTCGCAAATGGCTAAAGCCAGCCCTAGAAGTATTGGCCGGAGTACCTACCGTTGTGTTTGGTTACTTTGCACTGTTCACAGTTACACCCTTCCTGCAAACATTCATCCCAGGTATGCAAGGATTCAATGCTTTGAGTGCGGGTATAGTACTGGGAATTTCAATTATTCCTCTGGTAGCTTCTTTGAGTGAAGACGCTCTTTATTCCGTTCCGCGTAGTTTGCGGGAAGGTGCTTATGCATTGGGAGCAACCAAGCGGGAAACAATTATTTCAGTAGTGTTACCAGCAGCTTTATCTGGGATAGTAGCTTCTTTCATCTTGGCTATTTCCCGCGCCATTGGTGAAACAATGATTGTTACTATCGCGGCTGGTCAAAAATCAAAAATCAAAAGTCAAAAGTGTTATGGAATAAGCTCTTTAGGGATTTTAAATGGTTGCTCTATTTACGCCGTGGCGTACTAGTTATTCACGGCTAATATAGCCTGGTAGCGCCAACA
>NZ_JAIVFR010001181.1 GCF_020829685.1 Nostoc sp. CHAB 5715
TTTTAACCCCGATTCTCCCGATTCGTGCAGGTGTATGTCTATTCCTTTGTTGTGATCCAGGGCCAGCTGAACCGTGAAATCGATGGTTTTTTCAATGGCCCCGTCGATGCTGAAAGGATCCAGACCACCGATAAAATCAATATCCATCTGTGCCGCTTCCTTTAAATAAGGCATAGTATCGGTATAAAAAACACCATGCTGGGGAAAGGCTACGAGCTCGGCTCCGAAACCGTCCTTTTTGTTCTCAATGGCTTTTTGCAGGTTCTTGAGGGACTGCAGTTTTGAAGTCGGTTCAATGTTGACATGACTCCTGGCAAAAGACGAACCTTTGGACTGAAGTAACTCAATCAGTTTTTCTGCACGGGCGGTGGAGGTTTTTAGCATATCCGGCAGGATTTTCTGCTCCAGGGCAATCATCCCTTTGACACCGCCTGTTCTTCGCCTCGTGGCCTGCCATGGGCCGCCATAAAATGTCTTGTCCAGGTGAATGTGCATGTCCTTAAACGCAGGCAGCATCAGCCAGCCTTTGGCATCTATGGCACGGGAATCACCCGGTGTGTTGGCCGAAATACTTTTGATCTTTCCATCGCTGACGGCCACTGAAAATAAGCCGGTTCTGGTATGAACAACGTCTTCTCCTTCGTAATCAAACCCGGTTTCCAATCTTACGTTTTTTAAGGTATAGTCTTCTCCTTTGCCGGCTGTAAGGCCCTGGGCATTCAATACTTCAGGCACCATGGCCATTCCGGCCAAACCTAATCCGGATTTTTTCAAAAAGTCTTTACGGGATATTTCTGATCTGCTCATTTATTGAAAATATTTGATACAAAGCTAGTTAATGTTGCTCTTTGCCAGGTGTAAGATTCATGATAAGCCTTGAAAAATTTATTACTTTCAGGGTCAGCAGTTATAAATCTTTCAAGTAACAGCATAGATTCAGCAAAAAAATGGCCGCAAAAATACTTTACTTTGCTGTTGTGACGGTTTACAGAAATCAGAGAAGATCACATTGATAAAAACATACAGATGAAAACATTATTGCTGTTATTGACGGGCATGTTCCTGTCGTGTGAGGCAAAGAACCAGCCAGCCATGAATGAAATAATAACACAAAAAGAAAACCTGTTTGAGCTGCTGAAGCAAAACGACGTAGCCGGTGTTAAGAATGCCCTGGAGAAAGGAGCGAATGTCAATATGCAGGACAAAAACAAGCGGTCTTTGCTGCTGCTGGCCTCCCTCGGCCAACAGGTGGAAATGGCAAAGCTCCTGGCTGAAAAAGGAGCAGACGTCAATCTGCAGGATGAAATCCTGGACAGCCCGTTTCTGTATGCCGGGGCAAGCGGTCAGACGGAACTGGTAAAACTGTTCCTGGCGAAAGGAGCCCGGTTTGATGTCTTCAACAGGTATAATGGAACCGCACTGATCCCTGCCTGCGAACGCGGTCATGTGGAAACAGTAAAAGTACTGGTCAACACCAAAGGGTTTCCTGTCAATCATGTCAATCGTCTGGGTTGGACCGGCCTGATGGAAGCAATTGTGCTGGGCGACGGCACAAAAAGGTACCAGGAAATTGTACAACTGCTCAAAGACGGCGGTGCCGACCTCAGCATCCCTGACCGTGACGGTATTACCGCACTTCAACACGCCCGCAAACGTGGTTTTGCTGAAATTGTAGAGATTTTAGCCAGATAAGCTGCAGGTATCAGAGCCAATTAAGCGGCTTTTGATCTCTTAAAACCTTTTCGGACACCCTAAACAGGGACTCTTAAATCATGTGATACAAGTTGGAACATATAAGCTGGAGCAAGAAGCCAGTGCGAATAGGCTCAGAGAATATCAAAATAGGTTTAAAGTCCAAAAATTGGAGCTAAAAGCTCGGACGGATAGATTGGGAGAGTATAAATTGGAGCTAAAAGCTCGGACGGATAGGTTTGGAGTTGGGTTTAATTCATATAAGTATTGGTTTGGGTTTGTTACAATTAGAGGATAAAAATCAAGTTTTGAAAGTGCGCGATCGCACTCAAGCGAGTAGAGGTTGTTTAACAATTCTGGAAGCACC
>NZ_JAIVFR010001182.1 GCF_020829685.1 Nostoc sp. CHAB 5715
TCTGCCTTAACAGTAGCAACTTCCGCTTTCACGTTTAAGTGTTTCGCGCACTCTGTAGCAGCTTCTGCCTTAACAGAGGGCGCGAAACACTTAAACGTGAAAGCGGAAGTTGCTACTGTTAAGGCAGAAGCTGCTACAGAGTGCGCGAAACACTTAAACGTGAAAGCGGAAGTTGCAAGCTTCTCTATATCGATATGTAAAGACAGTTCTCTCTGCAATGCATCGATCAAATCAATACCCAATTTTCTGAGAATAAGCTTGAAGAATAGATGAAGCGATCGCTTTACCTAGTAGCGGAGGTACGGATTCACCAATTTGAGAAGCCATATCAGTATATGTTCCCAAAAAGTGGAAATCATCTGGATAAGAGTGTAATCTTGCAGCTTCGCGTATTGTAATTGTTCGATCTTGAGTAGGATGAAAAAACCTACCTGATCCTGGATGGAAGACCCATCTAGTGATAGTTCTCGCTGGCTTATCCCAGTAAAGTCTCCCGTATGCGCCGCTATAGTGTTTCTTGGGAGCTAATTCAGAAGGTAAATCCCTAGCATCTTGTCCTTCACAAAGAGCGCGAACTCTCGAAAATTGAATTGGACTCAAAGCACGAGCCACATGATTAACAATTTTTATGCTTTGATGACGCATCATCATTTGATATGTAGTTTGTGGAGCAGAAGGATAAACTTCAGCGTCATACTCTTGTCCTGCATCTAGTGGTGGCAAGTCTCCAATTGCATCTCTGACTGTAACAAGTGGAGAAATATTTGCCTCTAACAAATTAAGCTGATTACAAGATTTCGTACTTCTATAGTCGCTCCTAATATCATCAAAATGTGTTGCTTCAGGAAAATGAAGTGAGCGATCTAGACTAGCTACAAAAAAAGCTCTGGTTCTCGTTTGTGGTATTCCATAATGTGCAGAATTTAATGATGAAGAGACAACTTTATAGCCGAATGATTCAAGTTTTTCTGTTATTTCTTCTCTAATTACGCCATTGTAAGCTTTCAAGATTTCAGGCACGTTCTCCATTACGACATAAAGGGGTCTAAACTCCTCTACGAATTCCAAAAACGTTCTATATAGCAGGTTACGGGAATCATTGAGGTGGCGATAATCGGCAGGAATATTTCTTGAAAATCCCTGACACGGGGAGCCGCCAATCAACAGTATTGGTGCTTCTCGGCGTAAGCCCAACGTTAATCGTAATTCATCAGGACTAACCTTACGTATGTCCTGATGAATGATTTTAGTTTTTGGGTAATTGTGCTTGTAGGTCGCCAAGGCTTTTGCATTTACATCGATTGCACATAGAGATTCAAAGCCCGCCATGTGAAATCCTTTTGTCAAACCACCAGCACCAGCAAATAAGTCAATAATCTTGTATATCATTTTTGAATACTATAGTACTCAAAGGATATCGTCAACCAACTCCTTTATAAAAAGATAGTAATCTCTAGATCAACTTTTATTGAGGTATCTTAGCGGGTTTCAAGTTTCTGGCTTTGTAGAACATTTCCAAGCTGTTGCGATCGCCTACAAAACGCCAGTGCCAAGGCTCATAACTCACACCTTGAACATTATCTTTAGGAAATGACATTTCAAAGCCAAAACGCGGTGCATTTGCTTGCAGCCACCGATAAGCCTTGGTATTGTCAAAGTTAGTTTGGAGATTAGTTGCTGGTACTGTTCCGTCTCCAACATCCACAGCATAACCTGTGTGATGTTCGCTATGACCAGGAGGAGCGCTAAGGGCTGCTCGTTCTGCTGGCGTTTGATTTCGTTGGGCACCGACAGCAAAAAACAACTGCTCCTGGTATTTGACTGAGCGAAAGCCAGAAATTGGTACTAAAATTACACCTGCACTCCGCGCTGCTGCTACCATCTCCTGAAACTTTTGGGCAGCAGCTTTTCGCATTCTAATGTCCCTATTTGCAACAGAACTACGTGCTGCTGCCGGGGCTTTTCCAGTTACCTGCTGCTGGATGAAGGCACTCTCCATCTGTTGAAGATCGTTGACTGGTTTGGGTTCCACAACTTTCAACACTGGATTAGCGATC
>NZ_JAIVFR010001183.1 GCF_020829685.1 Nostoc sp. CHAB 5715
GAAACCCAAATAGTAATGCTGTGTCAACAAGCTATCAATACCCTTGAAGAAGCGGCTAATCGCCGCGAACAAGATATTCGCCTCTCTATAGAACCGGGACGCAATCGCATTTGGCCTTTAGATAAAGACAAGGTGCGCCAAATCCTCTATCACCTGGTTTTCAGTGTGATTCAACTTTCGGCTACAGGTAGCATTGTTCGCATTCATGTTTCTTACAAGGAAGATACGCTCAACATTACTATTTGGGTTTCCCATCCTTGGCTAGGGGACGGTATTACTGAAGTTGATCCCTACTTCCGTCTCAATTCTTTGTCGCTGCTGGAGATGACAGGTGAGGTAGCAACTTACAATACTCATGCACAAAGCCAGGAGCAAAAAGATATTTCATCAGTAGTAGTGGACAATTCAAAAAACTTGAGTGCGAATCACTCAAATTTCTTTACTGCTAGTTCAGGTATAAATTTAGCTAAATCACATGGAAATATTTCTCGTGAAAGCTTGGGTCTGTTGCTAAGTTGTCAACTGGCAGAATTACATAGCGGACAAATTTTGATTCAAGGTTCACCAGAATCAGGATATCGTTATGTGCTTTCTTTGCCACTGCAAGTGGCGACTCCTTCACAAGCAATTAGCGATGTCTAATTACAGCTAGTAGGGAACAGGCTACAGGTTACAGATAATAGGGAAATACAAATTCATGCTTTGTTATGTACTGTCTACCAATCACTAGTCCAAGAATAGTTAGCGATTTACAATATTGGCGCATTCTCGCAAAAGCTTAACGCTTGAACCACCTCAACATTTGTCGGGAGATTTAGCGATCTATTACTAGTAAGAGTATCGCTATCGCGTATGATCTGTTTGTCCAGAGATGTACAGCGTAACACCGTCAGCAATGTTTTTTATGAATTTAGTCTGGCAACGATTTACTTTATCATCTTTACCGCTCAAAGAATACCTTGCTAGCAGTTACGTACACCGTTCTCTGGTGGGAGTGTTAAGTTCTTGGCGGCAAACTAGCGTCTTGATTGGGTGGGGAGATGCGACAGCAGCTGCTTTACTCAGTTTAGTATATGCGCTTGCACCTTTTGTCTCGAGTACATTGGTGGGCTTGTTGCTGGGGGCTTGTGTGGGATTTTGGCTGTTGTTGACTTTATCTGATGAAGTAACACCAGCAAATGTCTCCTCAGTCACTCCCATTCATCTGCTGGTATTGCTCTACTGGGGGGTTGCCGCAGTCGCAACGGCATTATCACCAGTGAAAAAGGCGGCACTCAACGACTTGGGAACGTTGACCTTGTATTTGCTGCTATTTGCTCTTTGTGCCAGGATACTGAGGTCGCCTCGCCTCCGCTCTTGGATTATCATCCTTTACCTGCACATATCGTTAATTGTCAGTGTATATGGGTTGCGGCAATGGTTTTTTGGAGCCACAGCACTGGCAACTTGGGTTGATCCAGAATCTCCCCTGTCTAAGACTACCAGAGTCTACAGTTATTTAGGCAATCCTAACTTATTGGCTGGATACCTCTTACCAGCAGTAATTTTTAGCTTAGTGGCAATTTTTGCATGGCAAAGCTGGATCAAAAAAGTCTTAGCATTAACAATGCTAATTGTCAATACTGCTTGCCTGATCCTCACTTTTAGTCGTGGCGGTTGGATTGGACTAGTGGTGGCAATTTTGGCTGTAATGGCATTGCTAGTTTATTGGAAAAGCGTGGAAATGCCTCGTTTTTGGCGTACCTGGTCGCTACCGATTGTCTTGGGAGGTTTAATCGGCATATTGGTGCTAGCAGTGATATTTGTAGAGCCAGTGCGCCTACGAGTGTTTAGTATTTTTGCTGACCGTCAAGATAGCAGTAATAATTTTCGCCGAAACGTGTGGGATGCCGTTTTTGAGATGATTCGCGATCGCCCCATTTTCGGCATTGGCCCTGGACACAACTCTTTTAATAAAGTTTATCCTCTCTACCAACGCCCTCGTTACACTGCTTTGAGTGCCTATTCGATTTTGTTTGAAGTGACTGTAGAAACTGGCGTTACAAATATCACTGCT
>NZ_JAIVFR010001184.1 GCF_020829685.1 Nostoc sp. CHAB 5715
CATGTTCTGGATTGAGGCAATAATCACGCAGTTTACGAATATCAACGACTGCATTTTCTGCATTTGGAATTAAATTAGCTGAATTAGACATAATTTTTAACCGCGAAGAAATTATCAATCGTGCTTTGGCTTTAATCTTACCAGGAGAGTCTAATTAATTGGCTAAACAGCGACTCGACACACTATTAGTAGAGTTAAATTTATGTTCTTCTCGCGCCTTAGCACAACGGCTAATTCAGGCGGGGGAAGTTACTGTTAATCAGCAGTTAGTTGATAAACCTGGTACTGAAGTTGATATTTCGGCTCAAATAAATATTAAAGAGCGATCGCCTTTTGTTTCTAGAGGCGGTGAAAAACTCTCCAAAGCTTTGTCAGTATTTGCCATTCCCGTAGCAGAGCGTATTTGTTTAGATGGTGGGATTTCTACTGGTGGTTTTACTGATTGTCTCTTGCAAGCTGGAGCAAAAAAAGTTTACGGCATTGATGTTGGTTACGGACAAGTTGACTGGCTCTTAAGAAATGATTCGCGGGTGATCTTGCGGGAACGCACCAATTTACGGCAACTACGACCAGATGAGTTATATGGCGAAAATGACCCGATTCCTGATTTGGCGGTGGTCGATGTATCGTTTATTTCTTTAACTAAAATTCTGCCTGCTTTGTGGCAACTAACTCAAGCTAACCGAGAAGCTGTATTGTTAGTCAAGCCACAGTTTGAAGTCGGCAGATCCCGTGTGGGTAAAAAAGGTGTTGTGCGCGATCCAAACGACCAAGCTGATGCCATTTTCCAGGTGTTGCAAACAGCGCACCAATTAGGATGGAAATACAAAGGCTTAACTTGGTCGCCGATCACTGGCCCTGCTGGGAATCTTGAATATCTTTTGTGGTTGGGAATCGAAAGTGAAACACCACCACCTGATTTACAGGCAATTAAGCAAATAACGCAATCAGCAACAACTGATTTACGGAAGAGTTAAAGGTCGTAGATTAGACATTCTACGGATTCAGGATGGCGATCGCAGTAGTTTTCCAAAGAGGTTTTGTTTGATTTTGCTTGCTGTTGATCGGCTTTTTCAGCTTGTAATTCTTCCACAATATCCCAGGCTACGGCACAACCAGCAGAATTACTACCATCTAAATCGCAAGTTGTGCGGGCTTCAGTAATGGCTTTAGTAATCGCTTCTTCAAGATTTGTCGCCCCAGCAGTTTCAAATGAGTTTAGGGTAGTTGTCATGATACTTTCACCTTTAATTTACAGAGATAGATATTAACTGTGAGCTTTCAATAACCCCATGAAGCTCACCCTCCGGGTTCGCCAGTCCCTCTTTATTGGAGCAACAAGACAGGCCTTGCTCACATTTCCAGTTTAGATAGGCTTCCCACAATAGGTAGTGGTAAACACCGCCATCTTTTTAGCTGATTTGAGTGGGAATTACCCTCTTATCATCTTTGATTCAAAAAGCTATAGGAATTCCACTAGTTGGAGTCACTAGTAATGATGTTTATGTTTTCAGTCTTGCATCCCAAATTCGGAATGTCAGTCAATTGTCAGAAGAGTTTGATAGAACTTGATAAACACTTATAAACGGTAACAAAAGCGAAACAATTTTTATTTATTCTCAACATTTGCGTTTGTAGTAATTCAAAACTCCCTAAAGCCCTGCTCATCTTTACAACTACCCAATTCATGAGGTTGTACTGTCTCTAAGCAGCTACGCTTACATAAGTACTAATACGAATATTCTTTAACTAAAGTATATTTTTCGATTGCTTAAGTAGAGTAAATACTGATAAAACATAAAAGAATAAAGTTTTAATAACAATATGTTGAAGTATACTCTGGGCGCTACTGGTATCGGACTGATAGCCTTAATCATGGGAGAAATTACAATTCCCCAGCAGGCTGCTGCTACATCTTTGTACTCTATTACCGATCTTGGTTCCTTAAACCCTACTGCTACTGGCTTTGATGCTTATAGTCCAGGATACGGTATTAACAATGCTGGTCAAGTGGTTGGTAGCTCAATTCTTCCTAGTACTGATGTAAGCGTAGC
>NZ_JAIVFR010001185.1 GCF_020829685.1 Nostoc sp. CHAB 5715
AGTCGCCTGAATTTTCAAGACGACTATTTGTTCAAGTTCAGCACTGTTTTCCTTACGGCTCATGGCGCCTTAGCCGCCTTGGCTGGCTCAACGTATCTTCCCAAGGAGAAAGCGGCGCAAGACTTTAGCGCGCTCATCCTCTTGTCCATTGTCGGCTTGATTCTCGCGACAGCATGGGTCCTTTGGATACGTCACAACGACTACTGGCATTCCGTTTGGATCGGCACACTGCGCGACATTGAGCAGAACCACCTCAAAACAGATGCCAGAGTCTTCTTTACGGTCGAAGGTCAGTTTGCAAGGTCGGGAACGACTCCACCATTCCTGCGGGGACATCACATTGCTCAGCTCATTCCTGTTGGTCTCTGTATCGCCTGGGGCTTGGTATTTATAGTGGCACTTTGTCGTCGGTTCCAATAGTGCTGTTTAACTGATCGGTAGGCGTCATGACCCAAGACCCTGATCCTCTCGCGATTCTGAATCAGACATTCTTTGGCCTTGATACTACTGCTTTTTCTTCTATGACTATCAATATTTTGTTAGGAATCCCATTTCATCCGTTATGCTGTGGTTGCTGCAATATTGAGTTCCGACGGCTTTAGTGTAGTTAAATTTCAGGGAAAAAACTCATGGCAAAACAGTTAAACCTTCTCTCAACGGGACAGGTAATTACAACAGCCCTGCATACCGAGATGCAACGGTCTTATCTAGAATATGCCATGAGCGTGATTGTCGGGCGAGCGCTACCAGACGTGCGTGATGGCTTAAAACCAGTGCATCGTCGCATTCTATATGCCATGCACGAACTCGGTTTAGTACCAGATAGACCCTATCGAAAATGTGCCCGTGTAGTGGGTGATGTGTTGGGTAAATACCATCCCCACGGCGACCAATCAGTTTACGATGCTTTAGTGAGGCTGGTACAAGACTTTTCTAGCCGCTATCCCTTGCTGGCAGGACACGGTAACTTTGGCAGTGTCGATAATGACCCGCCAGCAGCGATGCGTTACACAGAAACCCGCCTCGCACCCATCAGCCATGAGGGAATGCTGACAGAAATTGGCGAAGAAACTGTGGAATTTGTCGGGAACTTTGATAATTCCCAGCAAGAACCAACGGTGTTACCTGCTCAATTGCCGTTTCTGTTGCTCAATGGCTGTTCTGGTATTGCTGTGGGAATGGCGACGAATGTACCACCTCACAATTTGGGGGAAGTTGTCGATGGGTTAATTGCTTTAATCGACAACCCAGATTTGCCAGATGAAAAATTATTTGAGTTAATTCCAGGGCCAGACTTTCCCACAGGTGGGGAAATAATTGGTGAGGCGGGAATTCGGGAAGCATACACCACAGGTAAAGGTGGAATTCTGCTGCGGGGAGTTGCAACTCTGGAGGAAATTCCAGCCACTAGGGGAAGCAAGCGACGGACGGCAATTATCATTACAGAATTGCCTTATCAAGTAAATAAGGCTGCCTGGATTGAGAAGGTAGCGGACTTAGTAAATCAAGGTCGTTTGCAAGGAATTTCTGATCTTCGGGATGAAAGCGATCGCGAAGGGATGCGAGTGGTAATTGAACTCAAACGCGATACCAATCCCCAAGAAGTTCTCCAGAATTTATATCACCAAACTGCTTTACAGATGACTTTTGGGGCAATTCTCCTAGCAATAGTGAATGGACAACCCCGCCAGTTAAGTTTGCGTCAACTGTTGCAGGAGTTTTTGAGTTTCCGAGAAGAGACGCTGAACCGTCGCTACAATTATGAGTTGGAGAAGGCCCAAAGTCGTGTGCATTTGGTGGAAGGTTTACTCAAAGCACTATCTAATTTGGATCAGGTAATTCAAATTTTGCGGCAAGCTCCCGATGGCAGTACGGCAAAAATAAACCTTTGTAATTGTAATAGATTTCAGGAGTAAAGTTTTTTGAGGTAATTGTCCCTCCAAATTCATACAAGGTATTGATCCCTGCCCGGAAATAATGAACGGAATCGATGGTTTTTGATAAATAAGGAGTAAACCTGAAACCGAATATGGTTTGCTGTTGCTTACAGATA
>NZ_JAIVFR010001186.1 GCF_020829685.1 Nostoc sp. CHAB 5715
TTATAAGGGAAATGCTGAAAACCCCTGAGAAACAGCAACGCAGTTGCGTATTTCGTACTTCAGGCAGGGGATGAAAGCTAATAACACCCTTTAGGGTGTTCTGATTTAATCTTTTTGGTGTGCTATGTACTCTATTACATTTTTCGTAGAAATATTCCCGGCAGTGGAAACAAAATAGCTGGGTGTCCACAGAGTCGGAAGTTTAAGCAATTCTGGAAACTCTTTTCTTAAGTGATGAGAAGCCCGTCCTTTAATTCTGTTCATGATTTGGGACGGGTTGTCTGTTGGTTTCACATTCAAAAATAAATGAACATGATCAGGCATGATTTCCATTGCAATAATTTTCCATCTATTCTCGTTGCAAACCTCACAGATAATTTCCTGTAGTCTTTCTGCTATTGCATCTACTAGCACTTTTTTCCTGCGTTTGGGGATAAAGACAAAGTGATAGTTAAGAAGTGATATTCCGTTCCCTTCGTGCCTATATTCGTCTGGAGAAAAACTTCCCATGCTTCTGTAATTACTGATTGTGTTTTGTATATATGTAGTGTATAATCAAATAAGTTAATCCACAAGATGAGGCGATGGTATTTGCTAACAAACTATATCTATAAGTTGCGCCCTAACATTACTCAGTCAAACAAAATGAGTGGATGGCTAGATATGCTCCGCTCAACTTACAACTGGAGTTTGGCAGACAGAATAACTCAATATAACCAACAATTCATTCAAGGAGACTATTGTGATATCAGAACTAAAGGAGAAGCCTGTCCACTGACTTGTTTTGTTAGCAAGAATGGCGCAAGTGGAGAACCTTGGAAAGACGGTAAGACCGACAATGATGGCAAACTCAAAAACCCAAGGCGCAGTGCTGGAGACATCCAAATAACGGCATTGCCAGAGTTAAAGAAACGTGCACCGTGGTTTGGGGAGATTGACTCTACAGTGCTACAACAAAACCTAAAACGTCTTGACACTGCCTACAAAAACTTCTTTGAGGGTAGAGGGTTTCCCAAGTTTAAAAACCGGAGTAATTTTACATCCTTTACTTACCAGATGGGTGTCAAAGTTCAAGTGAGTAAAATATATCTTCCTAAGTTAGGATGGATGCGTTTTTTTAACTCCCGCTCAATACCAAATGGATTTACCATCAAAGCTGCAACAATCAGGAAGCGTCAAGATGGATGGTACGTCTCGATTAGAATAGAAGATAAAGCCATACCCGACTATGTATCAAAACCATTGAATGAAGTTAATTCTATTCTTGGTTGCGACTTAGGAATAACCAAACTTGTTCACTTGTCAGATAGGTATCAAATTGATAATCCTAAATTCTCAACTAACAAGAAAGCGAAACGCACTCTGAAAATCAGGCAGAAGCGAGTTAGCAGAAAAGTCAAGGGTAGTAAAAATCGTAAAAAAGCAGCCAACAAGTTAGGAAGTTTTCATAAGAAGATTGTAGATAAACGAGTTGCTTGCCAGTGGTATGTTGCTAACAAAATAGTATCTAGAAAGGTTGATGCTATTGCACTAGAGGATTTAAATATCGCTGGGATGTTGAAACGTTGTAAGGTTAAAGTTGATGAAAATACTGGCAGGTTTCTGAAAAATGGACAATCAAGAAAGAAAGGTTTAAACCGTGCTATCTCTGATGCGGCTTGGAGTGAGTTAGTTTTAAAGATTGAGTATCTCGCTGAAAAGCAAGGAAAGGTCGTAATTAAAATTAACCCTAAACACTCTAGTCTTGAATGCAGAAATTGTGGACATATTGATAAGTCAAATCGTGATGGTGAGAAGTTCATCTGCACCGAATGCGGATATCACGAACACGCTGACATTGGTGCTGCAAAGACTATTAAAAATAGAGGCTTGGAAATAGTACGTGGGGACTCCGCGAAACTAGGTGTTAATCACCAAAACGCTCAAAAGATATCACCACGCTCTATGAGCAAACGTGGTGAGTTTGGGAACCTGTGCAAACAGGATATTAAGGCTGTAAGGTCTTAAGAATCTCCTCGCCTTTAGGCAGGAGAGTGTCAA
>NZ_JAIVFR010001187.1 GCF_020829685.1 Nostoc sp. CHAB 5715
AGACTAGTCTGATTTCTGAGTTTGTGGACTCCTTCGAGCATTCGAGTCCTCGTTACAGTAAATTCGGGTGAAGCAAGGTCTTCTTTCTATACCGCAGGTCGTGTGTATCCAAGACCTGACTTTCTTAGGTTTGTCACTACCAAGAAAGTTGATAAACTTTTGCTCAAGGTTAGGGGAAAAGTTTTCCAATTAGACGGTTCAACCGGCACCTTTGCTGTCAGTCAAGAATTAGCCACTGCTTTGAAAAATGCTCCAGATGAGAACTTAGAAATCAGACTAGTCTTGGAAGGTGGTCAAACTGTTGATAGCGAAATTGGCAAAGGGACAGTGAAAGCTTGGCGAAACATTTATTAAGCGATGTCTCCTGCGGGCTACGCTTATGCATTTTAACCCAAGTATTATCTATTCTTAAGAAAAGATAAATTTTCTCTCATCTCATCAGGAATTTCTCTGGTAAAACTTGTTTATAAATTTAGGAAGAACGAACATTATTAGAAGCTAGCCTAATTAATTCTTCAACATTGTTTGAGATTGTATTGCAATGGGATTTTGGCGTTAAATGTTACATTTCTTTACAGTAACAACTCACTTTATATCACTGACAGAGCGATCGCATTTGCGTTAATAATTAATACAGCATAGTAAGTTCAACCGTACCTCTCAAGTTACAAAAAGGACATCAACTCTATGAAATTTGGTATTGATATAGGACACAATTGCCCTCCAGATACAGGGGCAACAGGCATAAAACAAGAAGATGCTTTAACTAAAGCAGTTGGGACACAATTGATACAAAAACTCAAAGCAGCAGGTCATACCGCTATTGATTGCACTCCCACAAGTGCTAGCAGTGTAACCGATTCTCTCAGACAACGAACTAATAAGGCGAATGCCAATAACGTTAATGTCTATATTTCGATTCACTTTAATAAATTTAACGGTATAGCCAATGGCACAGAAATTTTTGCCATTAGTAATGCATCACAAGGTATTGCTCAATCAGTTCTTAAAGAGATTCTTAAACTTGGTTTTCATAGTAGAGGGGTTAAAAATACAGGTTTCTTTGTTCTGAAGAATACACAAATGCCAGCTATTTTAATTGAGTGCTGCTTCTGTGACTCTAAAACAGATATGGATCGCTTTGATGCTGAAAAAATGGCAGAAGCAATTAAAGATGGATTAATTGGTGAGTCAAAAGATGAAGCTAAACATGATAAAAGTTACATTTTGCAAATTACAACAAAAACAGTTTTAAAACCTTCTACAGAACAGGCATCAGAGCTACCAAAAGAATCTCTATTTGATATTGAGCCAGGGAGTTACCCCGTTTTAGATGTCCGTTTTGAGGAAAACCATTATTGGGTTAAGTGGCCTGATAAAACTAAAGTAAACCGAAACGAGCATTTTGTTTTTGCTGGATATAGCAAAGTTATAGAAAAAGATTAGCTATTTATATCTCAATACGCTTGGGTTAGCGTTGAAAACCTTAAACTGTGTAGGTTGGGGAGCCACTGCGCCCTTGCGGTTTCCCGACTTGTTCGCTCTTAGCGTTCCCGCAGGGTAGCAAGTGGCGTTTAAGGAACAAAACCCAACATTTTCGAGGGTTTGTTGGGTAACACGAATGTTCAACCCAACCTACGATTATCCTTAACCCAAGCGTATTGATTTGTATCTAATTCATTCGTCAACACCTAAATCCCCGACTTTATCTCTTATAGAGATTGAAACGCTTGAAAGTTACTAAATCCCTATTGGGAATTGAAATTAAGACTATGTTAGAAACCACAAACCTGAAAAATATCTCCAAAAAATTCGCTATAGCCAGAAATTCTGCTTCTTTCAAAGAAAATGAGGCAATGAGAGCTACCAATCACCAGATTTTCCGCCGCAATCCTTAATATACCGCCATTGCTATATAGGACTAATATTTGATTTCTGAAAAAGCTCGGTACAACTCGAAAAGCCTAATTCCTTATTCCCTACTCCCTACTCCCCACTCCCCGCCTACGTAGATAATTTCAAAAATCAAATACGATTCCT
>NZ_JAIVFR010001188.1 GCF_020829685.1 Nostoc sp. CHAB 5715
TCTAATCGCCAAAGCTTTTTAAAACATCCTCACATTACCTGAATCAGTGGTGAGAGATGTTACTCGTTAGAATCAGCTTTGATCAACTGCGACAAAGGTCAGCCCCTTCGGGGAAGTCAAAAGTCAAAAGTCAAAAGTCAAAAATTTAGCAAGCCCATAAATAAATTTATTTGCTCTGAGTCAACTGACGTAGTATTTCTTGCACTACGTGTCTCGAAATACATTTTTTTATTTTCCATAAATAAATTTAGGCGATGCACTGAGCGTAGCCGAAGTGGGCTTGTACCTTTTTATTTCTGGTCACTTAGATTTAAATTAAAAGTGTCATGATTCATCTTGCTAAATTAAATAGAATTGATTTTCTAGTTGTGATTATTATTGTGATAATTGGTCTTGTACATTTACCTTTTCCATTTGACGGAGATCAAGCATTTTTTAGGCTAGGTGCTTTAGAGATGCAACAAGGAAAGGTACTCTATCGTGATTTTTGGGATGTAAAGCAACCAGGGATTTTTTGCTTTTATTTTTTGGCGGGAACTTTGTTTGGTTTTAATGAGATTGGCATCCATGCCTTTGAACTTATTTACATGGTATTTTTTTCGATAATATTGCTGCTGACTCTAAAAACCTATTTTCGGCATCAGATAATCGCAAGCCTAGTACCTTTGTTAACGGTTGGTGTTTACTATGTTGTTTCAGGTGCTTGGCACCTTACTCAAGTTGAAGCACTGGTTGGTTTTCCTTTATTCCTTTGTCTTTGGCTGACTTTTAAATCTTTTAAAAACGAAGGTAAGCAAAGATTTATCCTGCTTTTACTCTCAGGCTTTATTGGTGGAATTGTCCTGCTTTTTAAATTAATATTTCTGCTGATATTAGTTTCGTTTTGGCTAACTATATTAATGTATTCTGTATTAATCAAACGGGAGGGCATTCAAAAAATATTTATTGAAATTTGTTTACCAATTTTTCTAGGAATTATGTTTCCTCTTTTAGGAGTTGCCAGTTACTTTGCTTGGTATAATAGTTTTTCAATAGTGTATCAGACATTTTTTATATATCCACCTCTTATTATTGCTAATTCTGCATTGGCTCCAAAGGATTTTATTTCAGGAATAAAATGGTTTTTACAGAATTATTACCCTTTAATTTTAATAACTATTACTGCAATAGATGTTTCCTTGCGTAAGTTTAAGAATGTATTGACTTTGTTACTTGTTGTTTGGTGTATTTTTGGTTTGAGTGTTATTGCTCTACAATATAAAGCATTGTGGGAATACCATTTTTTACTATTGTTTGTACCCATAGGTATTTTAGCAACTAAAGGATTAGATATATTATGGGACTATTTAAAAGAATTAAATTCCCAAGTGCCCACAATACTGCTCATAGTATTATTGTTCTTCCCTTTATCATCCACTCTTACAAAAAAGACTGTAACTCTGGTTAATAATAACTTTGCTTTAACTGAAGATACACGATTAAAATATCAGACTGTCTTGAGAAAAAAATATCCATCCCTTCACTCAGAGGCTAACTTAATATCTCAACCAGGAAGTCTTGCTGGTGAGATTTATGTAGCTGGTGATCCATCTATTTATTACTTTTCTGGTCGGACTCAAGCAACAATCCTACGTGGTTGGGCACTTGAATATTTTCTGCCTGAGCAATGGTTAACACTTATAGAGCAGTTAGATTCATCAAAGCCTCCTTATATCTTCATTGATTATGAACCACAGGCGATAATCAAAGAAAATTTTCCCAAGCTGCTAGAATTTGTTGAGCAAAAATACCAGATTCTACGTCAAAGTGATAACGGTATTTGGTATATCATCAAATGATCGGGTAGGTTTCATGTCGTGTTAGTCTAGCAGTTTGACTAGGGTGCATCCCAGTTTTTATTTTGCTCTTGAGAATAACTGTCATTGCGAACGCGAGTGCATCTCGTAGAGAGGAGGAACGACGAACGCAAGTGCGTGTCCAAGACTTGCAATCTCATGGACTCGTTTTGACCTGAAGAATTTTGCGATTGCTTCGTTCCTC
>NZ_JAIVFR010000118.1 GCF_020829685.1 Nostoc sp. CHAB 5715
AAGAACAAGCTGCGCTTCATGCGCCCGTACCAGCAGCGTGCGGTGCTGCGCATTCAAGACGCCGTCAAGGCTGGCAAAACCCGCTTCCTGTTCGAGATGGCGACCGGCACCGGCAAGACGCTGACCTCGGCCGCCGTCATCAAGCTGTTCCTGCGCACCGGTAACGCGCGCCGCGTGCTGTTCCTGGTGGACCGGGTCGAGCTGGAGGGGCAGGCCCACAAGGCGTTCGTCGCGCTGCTGAAGAACGACTACACATCGTCCATCTACAAGGAAAACCGTGACGACTGGCGCAAGGCCGAGGTTGTCGTGACGACGGTGCAGTCGCTGCTGTTCAACAACAAGTTCAAGCAGTTCGCGCCCACGGACTTCGACCTGGTCATCTCTGACGAAGCGCACCGCTCGATCGGCGGCAACGCGCGCGCCGTGTTCGACTATTTCATGGGCTACAAGCTGGGCCTGACGGCAACGCCCAAGGACTACCTCAAGAAATACAACGCGGCCAAACCCACCAAAGACCCGCGCGAAGCCGAACGGCGGCTGCTCTTGGACACCTACCGGACCTTTGGCTGTGACAGCGGCGAGCCCACGTACCGCTATTCGCTGCTGAGGTGTTGAGAGACAGCTACCATGCTTTGTGTCACCAAGTCAATTGGCTTGCTAAATGGCACAATAAGCACCACATGGCTTACCGCCGCGATTTATCAATAGTTTCCCTGAAAGTTTATCAAGAATCCCAACTCTATCACGACATTTTAGAATCAAGTTTACTGCTGGTGGTATTGGTAGTCATTGCCTTAATTGTCCAGCATAAGGGGTTATGGCTGGGAGTAGCTTATGGTTGCACCTTCTTGTATGGCGCGTCTGTGCGATATTTCCAGGGAAAAATTGATACAGACTACAACCACCTACCCGGCCCTTTAGAGACAATACCATCCATTTGGTGGGTGAATCGGTCTTACCATTGGCGGCATCATTTTGATGATGTCAACGCTTACTACAGTGGTGTCTTTCCCATAGTGGATAAAATTCTTGGTACAGGACTGTCTCTCAAGGGTAAAACTATCGCTTTAACCGGAGCATCAGGAGCGTTGGGACAAGCATTAGCGGCTGAACTTGTAAAGAATAATGCTAAAGTTGTGGCCTTAACCACTAATCCAGAAAAATTAGTAGAGCAAGTTGGAGTGAAGGTGGTTCCTTGGCAGTTAGGTAATGAAGCCGAACTGAGAAATAGTTTAGAGAAAGTAGATATTTTAATTATCAACCACGGAATCAATGTCTACGCCAGCCGCACCTCGGAAGCTATCAACTCTTCTTATGAGGTGAATACCTTTTCAGCATTGCGGTTGATGGATATATTTTTGACAACTGTAACAGGGCCACAAGCAAAAGCAACCAAGGAAATCTGGGTAAACACTTCTGAGGCTGAGGTTTCTCCAGCACTAAGTCCGCTTTATGAACTCAGCAAAAGAGCGCTAGGAGATATTGTTACCCTGAAGCGTTTGGATGGGGATTGTGTAATTCGCAAGTTAATTCTTGGCCCATTTAAGAGTCAACTGAATCCTTATGGAGTGATGTCTGCACAGCAAGTTGCTCGTGCTATCTTATTTTTCGCCCGGCGAGACTTCCGAAATATTATTGTGGCAATAAATCCTCTCACCTATCTGCTGTTTCCCTTAAAGGAAATTAGTACGTCGCTATACTATCGACTTTTTAGCCGGAAAGCAAAAAGTGAACAGGACTTACGCAAACAATAGCCGAAAAGAATAATTTTCTTCTTAGGGGCAATTTATGAATTGCCCTGAGTGGGTGTAGTTTTGCGTAGGCATAGCCCGCACTTCGGCTGCGCTCAGTGACCACCGCAGGCATCGCTGAGAGTAAGTACTGATTATTTAATGCTGAAAAAAGCCTATCCTTATGCACTTTTAAAATGGAAAGGTTATTCTATTGTAGATTTTGAGCAATTATTACCTTAACATAAAACACAGCTATACTATAAATTAAGTAATTATTATAAAATTTATGACTAACCAAAGAAATGCTCCTCCTGCTGTTGATTGTGCACCCCTGGAATTACAAGGTGAATTAATTGCTATGCAAGAATTAACGATTGAGGAATTATTAACTGTTGGTCAAAGTCAAGTTCCAGAAAGTCAACAAGAACTACATTTACAACTTTTAGAAAAAAATCAAAATCATCAGTTAAGTGAATCAGATAGATTATTGTTGCGATCGCTCCGAGTAAGTGCTGATTATTTAATGCTAAAAAAAGCATACTCTTATGCACTTTTAAAATGGAAAGGCTATTCTATTCTAGATTTTGAGTAATTAGTAAAGTAATAGCAGTGTCATCTATCCCTAAATCTATTCGTCAACAAGTCATTAATGAAGCTGGACATAGATGTGAATATTGCCGCACATCTAGCCGTTTAATAGGTATGCCATTAGTAATGGATCATATCTTGCCCACTTCATTAGGGGGAAGTGATGAACGAGAAAATTTATCTGCTTGTTGTTATCGCTGTAATGAATTTAAAGGAGCAAAAATAACTGCTAATGATCCTGTAACTAATGAAACTGTATCTTTGTTTAATCCTCGTCTAGAAAGATGGTTAGATCATTTTCAGTGGGCAAATGGTGGTACTCATATTATTGGGATAACTGCTAGTGGAAGGGCAACGGTTTTAGCTTTAAGATTAAACAATGAAGATATTGTACAAGCTAGGGCAATTTGGGTTAGTTTAAATTGGCATCCTCCTAATGATTAATGATGGGGATATTTTTGGTTTATTTCGCGCAAAGGAAGAAGGCGAAAATATAGTAATATTTTAAATAAGTTATAAATCGTCAAAGTCCAGTTTTCCAATTCCTGTAAAATCCTGAATTAAAGTAAAAAGTTCTTCTGTTTGCTGAAGCATTGGAGAATTAGTTTCTTTATCAATATCTCTGAGCTTTTCAATTTGCTCAAACAAAGTTCGGTCACGATACCATTGCCATTTTGTTTCACCCTCAATTAGTTCCTGTATACGGTTAAGTGAATCCTCAGCTAGTTTGAGAGCTTGAGTATGTTCTTCAGTCGAGATAAAATTCAAAAGATTTAAACAGATGCAAAACCAGTAAACTGCCTGACATAAGGCGATCTAAAACCTAAAACAATATCTGTTGTCGGCACACCTAATTCTACTAATTGATTAGCTATTCCTTCTTCAGTAAAATCGCGCTGAATCCAAATCTTTCCATCTTTGATGCTAATATGAATCGGGCATCCATACACTCGTTCTTCATCATGCCATCCCACATATACTAATAAGTAGCGATCGCGTTCTGTATCAAAGACAATTTCGGTATTTTCTAAATCTTCTTTAGGTCGCTCATTTGCATATTTATAGATGATGATTTTCACTAATTCCTAATAATCTAATTTTTCCATAATACTATCTCCTGTTTCTGAATATTAAAAACGAATAATTTGATTTCATATCGTTCTAATACACTTTTAATAAAAGAATCTATAAAAAAGTCTTGGTAGATATCTTGAGATATTGCCAAAATTATGAAAAATATCTTTTGCTGACATACAAAAAATGATTAAACCGATGCAAAACCAGTAAACTGTCTCACATGAGGTGATCTAAAACCTAAAACTATATCTGTTTTTGGTACTCCCAATTCTACTAATTCATTAGCTACACCTTCCTCTGTAAAATCGCACTGAATCCAGATTTTTCCATTGATAATATCTATATGAATCACCGAACCATAAGTCCGTTTTTCACCTTCCCAACCTAGATGAATTACTAAATAGTGATTTTTTTGATTATCAAATATTAATTGTATTTCCGTTCCCTTGGCTAAATGACTTTCTGTATGTCTTGCTAATACTGTCTGTACTAATTCAGGATAATTCATTCCTTCCATAAAATAATCTCCTCTTTGCTACTTTCAAATATCAATAATTTTAATTTATGTTCAGCAATTATTTCTTGAATCACAGATATCAGAAAAAAAGCTGTATATATTTCATAACTAATTGCTAAATATAAAATACGATCAGGTTCTTCTTTTCTTAAAATAGAACGGTAATTAATGTTTGTCCTAAAGCTGTATGAAATTCACTAATCGCTGATTTTCCCAAAAAAGATTTTATTTCAACTGCTATTTTTTCTCCTTCTTTTTCTGCTCCTAAAAGTCTTTCTACTCCTAAATCAAGACGAAATTCTATAGTATCTACTATAAATATTAAAGGATCATCAGTAATTAACCAACCATCTTTCTCTAAAGCTAACTTAACAGCATTATGAAAAAAATCTTTTGCTGACATACAAACTTACAATAACACCCTCCATCCTATTATATCCTCTCTCTCTGCCTCTGCATCTCTGCGAGAGAAACACAAAAAAAAGGGATAAGCAAAACGCCTATCCCCCAAAAAATCAACTAATCAATGTATCAAGTTCCACTTGTCCAAGAATTGATGTACTCAATTTGATCTGCTGTCAAACTATCAATCGTGATCCCAATAGCTTGCAACTTCAACCGAGCAATTTCTTGATCAACCTCAACAGGAATTGAGTGCAAACCAGGTTGCAACTTACCCTTATTCTTCACCAGGAATTCACAAGCCAAAGCTTGGTTTGCAAAACTCATATCCATTACCGCGCTGGGGTGTCCTTCAGCCGCAGCTAGGTTAATCAAGCGTCCTTGTCCGAGAACGACAACTGATTTACCATTTTTCAACTTGTATTCTTCAGTGAAAGGACGAACTTCTTTGATTTCCTTAGCTTGTGCAGCCAAGTATTTCAAATCAAGTTCCAAGTCAAAGTGACCGGAGTTACAAACGATCGCACCATCTTTCATGACATCGAAGTGTTCACCACGAACGACGTGCTTGTTACCAGTCACAGTGATAAAGATATCACCTTGGGGTGCAGCTTCTGCCATTGGCAGGACGCGGAAGCCATCCATTACGGCTTCAATTGCCTTGATGGGGTCGATTTCGGTGACGATGACGTTAGCACCCATCCCACGGGCGCGGAGGGCTGTACCTTTACCACACCAGCCATAACCGACAACAACAACGTTCTTCCCAGCCAACAAAATATTTGTGGCGCGGATAATGCCATCTAGGGTTGATTGCCCAGTACCATAGCGATTATCAAAGAAGTGCTTGGTGTCAGCGTCGTTAACGTTGACTGCGGGGAAAGTAAGAACGCCTTCTCTAAACATGGCGCGTAACCGCACAATACCAGTGGTGGTTTCTTCGGTGGTGCCAATCAAATCAGCAATTTGGTGTTGGCGTTCTTGTACCAAAGTTGCAACTACATCGCTACCGTCATCAATAATGATATTGGGGCGATGATCTAAAGCTATTTGGACGTGGCGGTTATAAGTTGCGTTATCTTCGCCTTTTTGAGCAAAGACAGGAATTTCATGATCGACGACGAGGCTAGCGGCTACGTCATCTTGAGTTGATAAGGGATTGCTAGCAATTAAAAGCGCATCTGCACCACCGGCTTTCAGAGCGATCGCCAAATGTGCTGTTTCTGTTGTAATGTGGGCGCAAGCTACAAGGCGTAAACCAGCGAAGGGTTTCTCGATAGCAAAGCGATCGCGGATTTGCCGCAAAACTGGCATTTCGCGTCCAGCCCATTCAATGCGCTGTCTACCCAAGGCAGCTAGGCCGAGGTCTTTAACCTCGTGCTTTAATCGGGGAGAAGTTGCGGTCATCAAAAGTTACCTCAAAAAATTAAAAAAAGCTACGTAAAATTTACGCACTCTATTAGGTTATTCTACTACTGCTGATTTTTGCTTGTATGAAAGCAAATCACTAGTCAATAGTCCTCAAAACTAGCTTGACGTTTGATCGGTCTAATGTCAACTTCCTCCCCAGGTTCTTCCTTTTTGTTTTATCTCCAGTCTTGATCGGCAAATTTGGAAACTAACTGATTAGTATGGTATCTGCCCCAAAAATCATCAACTCCCTGCCATAGCAGTTCTCTATTTTGTTTGATAATTTTAAATTGAGTAGAAAGGCTTGACAGAGACTTAAGACTTTCACCATTTGCAGAAACCATGTAACCTACCTCTTGAATTTCATCGATACCTACTATAGCAATCCTAAATCATTCGTGAAAAGTTAGATCCCCGACTTCTTTAAGAAGTCGGGGATCTGGACACTGAGAATTTTCACAAATCAGATAGGATTGCTATATATAAGTGGGTGCTGGATAAGATGCTAAACCCATTACATTTTCTTTTGGCACTTTCACCTTCAAACGGTTATATTTTTTAGTGTAACCTTTTCTTGTTGTCTTCACTTGTACAAAGAAATAAGGAACAGATTTACCAGCCCCTACCAACTCTACAATAAAATCAACATATTGCCATTTATCTCCTAAAAACTGCGGCTTGAAAATAGGGCCAGCATGAGAGTGAAATTCTGTCATTAATACTGTAAAAATTGCTTCGCCTCTTTGCCCTAGTGCATCTCTCATTTATAGACCTATTTTAATCGAGCCTGCTTAACAAAGGGCAGGCTGTTTTGCCTACCCTACATTATTAAGTATTGCTTTGTGTTAGTTTGTTGTTAACAGACTCCTATTTTGAGAAATTTGCATTACTTACGCGCCTTCTCGCAATTTATCCAACACGCTTCTATCTTCCAATGTTGAAGTATCCCCAGATACCTCTTGTCCGGCGGCTAGATTCCGCAGCAAGCGCCGCATAATCTTACCCGATCGCGTTTTCGGCAAAGCGTCTGTAAAGCGAATTTCTCCGGGACGCGCGATCGCACCTATTTCTTTAACAACGTGCTGTTTGAGTTCTTTACTCAGTTCTTCACTTCCCTGATAAGTGCCTTCTAATGTCACAAAAGCAACTACTTCTTCACCCTTAAGTTCATCTGGTTTACCCACTACCGCAGCTTCTGCAACTGCTGGATGCGAAACTAAGGCTGATTCTACTTCCATTGTACCGAGGCGGTGTCCTGATACATTCAGTACGTCATCCACACGACCCATTACCCAGAAGTAGCTGTCTTCATCACGTCTAGCGCCATCACCAGCAAAGTAAGTATAGTTACCATCCTTGGGCGGAATGTGTTCCCAATAGGTGCGGCGGAAGCGTTCTGGATCGCCGTAGACTGTCCGCATCATTCCTGGCCAAGGATGACGCACTGCTAGATAACCGCCTTCGTTATTGGGTACGGTGTTTCCTTCTAAATCCACAACATCTGCAATAATTCCTGGGAAGGGAAGAGTTGCAGAACCGGGTTTGGTGGGAATTGCTCCTGGTAGCGGTGTAATCATGATACCGCCGGTTTCCGTTTGCCACCAAGTATCCACAATTGGACAGCGATCGCCACCAATTACTTTGTGATACCACATCCAAGCTTCGGGGTTAATCGGTTCGCCGACGGTTCCCAGCAAACGCAAGGAAGACAGGTTTCGCGCATTGGGATGTTGTTCGCCCATCTTAATAAATGCCCGAATTGCTGTAGGTGCAGTATAAAAAACATTAACGCCGTATTTTTCAATTACATCCCAAAAACAGCCAGGATTAGAAGCACGCGGCGCACCTTCATACATCACCGTGGTTGCACCGTTGGAAAGAGGGCCGTAGACTATGTAGCTGTGTCCCGTAATCCAACCTACATCGGCGGTACACCAATATACATCTGTGTCTTGCAGGTCAAAGATCCACTTGGTGGTTATATGCGTATACAAATTATAACCAGCAGTTGTATGCACTACGCCCTTCGGTTTGCCCGTGCTGCCAGAAGTGTAGAGGACAAACAGCATATCTTCGCTGTCCATCGGTTCGGCAGGACAATCTGTTGATGCACCTTTTTGCAAATCATGCCACCAATGATCGCGTCCCCCCAACTGCATATAAGTTTCTTGTCCGGTACGCTTGACAACTAGGACATTTTCGATACTGGGAACAGCACCATCAGCTAAGGCTTTATCTACCTGTTCCTTGAGAGGGACGATCGCATCTTTGCGCCAACCACCATCAGCCGTGATTACTAGTTTAGCTTGAACATCGATTAAGCGATCGCGCAAAGCTTCGGCACTAAAACCACCAAATACCACACTGTGTGGTGCGCCAATTCTGGCACAGGCTAACATAGCGATCGCAGCTTCGGGAATCATTGGCATATATATACCAACGCGATCGCCTTTTTGTACACCCAGTTGCTTCAATACATTAGCGAACTGGCAAACTTCCCGGTGCAGTTGGGAGTATGTGAGGGTACGCGAATCACCTGGTTCTCCTTCCCAAATCAATGCTGCTTTATTTTTGCGCCAGGTAGTGAGATGTCTGTCAAGGCAGTTGTAAGAAATATTAATTTTACCGCCAACGAACCATTTAGCAAAAGGTGGTTGCCAGTCTAATACTGTATCCCATTTTTGGAACCATTCTAATTCTGTTCCAGCCAAATCTGCCCAAAATTGCTGCGGATCAGCTTTGGCTTTAGCATAGAGACGCTGATAGTCATCCAGGCTTTTGATATGGGCATTCTGCGAGAATTCCGAGGTAGGATGAAATAGGCGGTTTTCTTGGAGGATTGATTCTATAGTTGGTTGAGACATGGTTAGTTATGAGTGCGATCGCTATTAATACTAAAAACTATTCTTAGCCCAGTTGTGCTAGACATTGTTTAGATTTTCGTTAAGCGTCATTAGTCATTAGTCATTAGTCATTTGTCATTTGTCATTAGTCATTAGTCATTAGTCATTAGTCATTAGTCATTAGTCATTAGTCATTAGTCATTGGTCATTCCCCGCGTCAGAGCGTCACCCTCATCTTCCTCATCTCCCTCATCACCCTCATCTTCCTCATCTCCCTCATCTCCCTCATCTCCCTCATCTCCCTCATCTTCCTCATCTCCCTCATCACCCTCATCTTCCTCATCTCCCTCATCTCCCTCATCTCCCTCATCTCCCTCATCTCCCTCATCACCCTCATCACCCTCATCTCCCTCATCTCCCCATTCCCCACTCCCTTTTCTAAAACTATGCCACTTATTCTCGAAGCTAGCAGCCTATTTCTCAACGATGTTCATCGCTTTCTCAAACTGGAAGAACTTTCAACTGGTTCATTCACAGACTTCTTAAATCTAGAACCGTTAACAGAGTTTGAACAACAAGATTTATTGCGAATTAGAAACGACTTCCACCGTTATCTTAGGTTGGGTAAAATTTCTGAAGGTTTGGTTAAATTTATAACAATTGCACCCTTAATGCGGTTAGCTGGATTTTACGATGTGCCGATTCGGTTGACAATGGAAGATAGTATTGCGATCGCAGTTGAAGATGAAGACAGAAGAATTACCGGACGGATGGATATTTTAGCAATCAACAATCCTCAAAGTAATATTGCACCGCCTTTTTGGGTTGTGGTAATTGAAACGAAAAATAGTGCGGTTGAAGTGAGTGAAGGTTTACCTCAATTACTCACTTATGCTTTTAAAAGTTTAGATCAACAACCATCTGTTTGGGGTTTGGCAACTAATGGACTGCGTTATCAATTTGTTTATTTAAGACATGACCAGCAGCCAACTTATCAGTTAATGCCATTATTAAGTTTAAACGAATCTCCAGATGCGATTGAGTTATTGCAAGTTTTCAAATCCATCTGTAAGTTACCAAGTTTTCAGTAAATAAATTGCGGAGCGATCGCTGATGTCTGAACCTGCTACCCTAGAAATCATCTCTGATAATATTTCAAAGGACGAAGTTATTTTTCCTCCTGGCGATATACTGAGTGACGAACCACCCTTGGAAAGTGACCTACACCGAGAACAAATTGATTTACTGATTCGCATCCTGAAATTGTGGTGGCGAGAGAGGCAAGATTTTTATGCTTCTGGCAATTTGACGATTTATTACAGTCCTAACCAGAAAAAATCAGAACATTTCCGTGGCCCAGACTTTTTTGTAGTTTTGGGAACCGAGAAAAAAGACCGTAAAAGTTGGGTAGTTTGGCAAGAAGACGGCAAATATCCGAATGTGATTGTGGAAATTTTGTCAAGTTCAACCACAGCAGTTGATAAAGGTTTAAAAAAACAAGTTTATCAAGATACCTTCCGTACACCAGATTATTTCTGGTTTAACCCTGTAACAATGGAACTTCAGGGATTTCATCTAGTTGATGGAAAGTATCAAGAAATTCAATTAACTACTGATGGACGTTTGTGGAGTCAGCAGTTAGAACTTTATTTGGGAGTTTACGAAGGTAAATTAAGATTCTTCACTACTGAAAATCAATTGATACTATCATCTGAAGAATTGGCCCAACAAGAACGTTTACGTGCCGAACAGGCAGAAGAACGCGCCCAGCAGGCAGAAGAACGTGCCCAACAAGCAGAGCAAGAAATTGCTCGACTACGGGAGGTTTTACGTACACAGGGCATCGACCTAGAGAATATTTGATGATATAGGACTCCTATTTGATTTTTGAAAAAACTCCGTACAACTCGAAAGGGCTGATTCCCTACTCCCTACTCCCTACTCCCTACTCCCTGCCTACGCAAATAAGTTCAAAAATTAAATCGGATTGCTATATCAGAAAATTAATTAAAGACATTTTCAAGTTAAAATCTAGTTATCAGTGTGTAAAAAAAGCGTAATCTTCTGAAAGTAGGGCATCGTTTGCAAGCAAAAGAGATTAAGGATAAGCTAAAGTCCCTTATCGAGCAAGCCTCCTCGATAGATTATAATTTAGCGAGAAGATTAGATGAAATCAATCGTTGGGTAAAAGACATCAAGCCAGGTTCCCTGACTGCAAAACCCTTCGTCACTGCCTTTTTGCTAGAGGTAATTACGGATTCGACAATTTGGCTGATAATTAAATCCTTACCTTCAGAAGAAGAACAAAAAGCAAAGTTCGATCTGATGACACCGATTGAGAGATATTGGTATGGTTATCTATTTCCCAGATGGTTTAATGCAAGTGACTCCAAGTTTTATATTTGGAAGCAAAAATTGATGGCAGGCGAATTTAATCAGGTAGATGATGATAT
>NZ_JAIVFR010001189.1 GCF_020829685.1 Nostoc sp. CHAB 5715
GATATCCGGTTGGAATACGATCGCAAAAAGGATGAATCGGCATCTGTAGAGGCATCCCGCAACTTTGCTAACAAGTTGTGGAATGCTGCCCGGTTTGTGATGATGAATTTGGATAGACAAACGCCGCCCTAAAACATTCGGATGTTGCAATATCTTTACCACCTTCTCCATTTGGGAATAGTCCCCAGTTAAACGACAAACTGCGGCAATGGCAGCACTTGCTGTGGGTGGATCGGTATCATCTACAAATTTGCGAATGCGTTCCAGGGCAGGTTGATAATTAAACTTTGTTAATGTATGAATAATCACTCGATAGGTTTGCCCTGGCTTGTCCAGCAATTGAGCAACATCTTCTAAGATGCCAGGGTCTTGAGTACCAATTTCACCGATCGCCCAAACAGCATTTTCCACAGTGTAGCAGTCTTCATCAAAAAGACAGGTGCGGATCACTGGCAGGGCTGACTGAGCTTGCAGTCGCCCCAAAGTCTCTACCGACTTGCGGCGGACGATGCGGTTATCCAACGAGGGATCAGTGTGCTGCACCGCCCGTATCAGCGCCTTAATTGATCGCTCTGTGGAAAAATTGACTAAATGAGAAGCGGCAATATAACGTGAATCATCCTCACTCAATTGGTCTTGAGGCGTATCCAAAAGAGCGATCGCCTGGTCTTCTGTGAGATTAAAAAAATTAAAAAAGCGTTTATCCACCATATTATATAGATATATCAACTTGCCGAATCTTATTAAAACAAAACAAACCCAGAAATTCTTTGCCATTACTCAACCTTAACAGGCAAAGCAAAGAGCCAAGAACCTCCAGGCTTGTAGGGTCACAATATACCCTTGCCACCAAATGACAAGTTTGGCAACTAACTAGGAGAGAGAGTTAATAGCGTAGTCCAGTAAAGCATTGTACTCAGTCAATGCTTGAGCAGACAGATCACGAGGCGCACAACCACGGTTACGAGCAAAGCTTAAAGCTTCAACGTAAGGAGCAGTGGGCAAGCCCAAAGCGCGATAAACTTCACGTTGTCCAGCAATACCCCACTCATCCAATGGGCCAGTACCGCCAACTACCAAGCTGTATTGAATAAGGCGCAGGTAGTGCTTGATGTCACGAGCGCACTTCGACTTGAAGGTATCGGTGGAATTAGCTTCACCAGCGTTGTTCAAGTAGGAATACTTCTTGATGGCAGCATTGTAAGCTTCGTTTGCGACTGCATCAATGTTGTTAGCTAGCTTTTCAGCAGCTTCCAAACGAGCAGATGCACGTTGGATAGAACCTTGTACTGATTCTAAATCAGAGGTGCTGGGGAAACGACCTGCGGCATCAGCAGATGCAATAACGGTGGTAACAACTGATTTCATTTCTTAAATCTCCCAAAAGGCTTTTAATTTAAACTGTGTTGGATGTCAATCTGTTGAGTGAATTGCAAATCGCAAATTAATTAGCTCAGAGCAGAAATTACGCGATCAAAGTAGCTAGAAGATTCAGCAACCAAGCTAGCGCAACGATCTTCTACGACAGGAGAACCCATCTTACGCAATTTGGCACCAGCACGAGCCTCACTGGGGGTGTCTTGAATGTGAGCAGCTGCACACGCCTTCATGATTTGAACGGCACGCACGGTAGAGGTAGTGGGTACGCCGAGAGCTGCATAGGTTTCTTTCAAACCGTTCAAACAACGATCATCTAGAACTGAAGCGTCACCAGCTAATAAAGCGTAGGTTACATAGCGTAAAATGATTTCAGCATCGCGCAGACAAGCAGCCATGCGACGGTTAGGATAGCAGTTACCACCAGCTTGGATCAAACCTTGGTTTTCGCAGATCATTCCAGCAACAGAATCAGAGACGATGCAGCTAGCGTTGCTAGCGATCGCATTTACAGCATCCAAACGTCTGTTACCATTAGCAACGAAGGCTCTGAGGGCAGCAATATCAGATACGCTAGAAGTGCTGGCATCTGCTGTAACTACTGCTCTAGAAAAAGCGTCAAGTACCATTTCGCTCTCCTTGAATACGGGTTATCTGTA
>NZ_JAIVFR010001190.1 GCF_020829685.1 Nostoc sp. CHAB 5715
AGTTCCTTGCTAATAGCGAAAGTCATCTTTTGATGACTAAATAATCCGAAAAATCTTTAGTCTACTTTAGTAGACTTTAGCTAAAAGCCAAAGAACTTTAGTTCGAGGCGGGTGAGGAAGCTAACAGTTAAGCTACTTTTAGCTTAAGTTGACACCAATGAGATGTACGCCCCTAGAGATGAAAGAATTCACGCTCAATAAGGTCAGGGCTGTTTCATTCCCTAAAAGATGTAAAATGACAAGCGTTGAGGGGATGAAAACAATGGGTGCAAATCTGATTGAACAACTACGGCAAGTAAAAGATTTTCGAGTCAAAGATGGGCAAAGACATCAACTGTGGATGGTATTGCTGTTTGTGATTATGGGAACAATGAGCGGGTACGTAGGATATCGTGCATGGGGGGACAATGCACAAACGCCATCGTCGTGTATTGATTGATAAATTCAGAATTGAAAAACATGGCGTGCCATCAACCTCGACGATCCGTCGGATACTAATAGGAGTAGACTTTGATATTCTTGCCAAAATATTCAAGTCTAGGGCGCAAAACTACGTTCATGTGGATACATCTGAGTGGTTTGGAATTGATGTAAGGTTGAAAAGGAACTGTACAAGACTACAAAAGCGAGTATCAAAATTTCTTTTGTATCGTATCGGTATTTACTGAAAAAAGAGGGCTAGTCCTAAGTCTGAGCAAATTGGAGAAAAGCTTGGTAGTGAAATTAGCACAGTTCAAAATTTAATTGCGCTATTAGATATTGAGGGTGTTGTTTTCAGTTTAGATGCAATACAAAAGCCAAAAAAAACTTGCAAGCTAATTATTGATAGTGGCAATGACTATGCGATCTAGGCATAGGCAAATCAAAAAAACTTGTATCATCAAATTCGACACAATACGGAGAATTCCAAGCCCACAAGTCGGTACATCACAGCCGAAAAACAAGGGAACCGAGTTACAACACGTACTATAGAAGTTTTTCATGATTTAACTGGCATCAGTCCAGAATGGACTGGGTTGGAGTCCTTAATTAAGGTTGAAAGAATCGGTACTCGTGCAGGCAAACCATATCACCAAGTTGCTTACTACATTAGTAGTCTAGTTCGGGGAGCAACTGATTTTGCTAAAGGGATTCGCGGACATTGGGGGATTGAGAATCGTCTTCATTGGGTAAAGGATGTCATTTTTGATGAAGACCATTCCACCATACGTATGGGTAATGCTCCTGCGAATCTGTCGGTGATACGAACGTAGGCGTAGCCCGCCGTAGGCATCGCTCTCAACATACTCCGCCGAAATGGTCATGCTTCCATCACAACTGCTCAAAGATTTATCTCTAATGATATTGACAAACTTCTTGCCCTTGTGGAATGAAACAGCCCTGCTACTACGTAAGGGGGTAAAATTCGGCGGTCAAGTACACTGGTTAGATACGAATGCCATACCTTACCTGACCGAATTTCTACTAAACGTACAGTGATAATAGGTGTTTTTTTTGTGACAGAACCTATCTTGATAATGCGGTCTTTGATGTCATAACTACTGGTTAATACCTGCTCTACTTGATAAGACGCCCCTTTCTTTATCCGAGTAATAAAATCAATTTTTTTGTCAATTAGTTCTTGCCAAAAAGCAAAATGATAGAAGCCTCTATCTAGCAATAGTAAGGTTTTCTCTTTTACTAGATGCAGTAAATCATTCTCCCAATGAGTATCTGCTTGTTTAGGGTTCGTCCAAAACCAAATTTCTACTCTTAGATGAGTTACTAAATCCATTACTGTTCCCATTTTTCCTGCTAGTTGCCCTTTTGGCACATCTTCTAAACTTTTAGGTTTTCTAGCCGACTAGCGATCGCCTCATTTTCCGGTTGCGGACGATTCTTCTTCTTAGCATGGTCGCAGGTTTTTGCTCTTAGTGCTACTCATGTAGGTTTAGGGGATGTCACAATTCCTTTAAGGATATAGCTTTCAGCCCATTTTACCGATTTTTGACATACCCCCTTGACAATTGGCTCTTTTTCTTAACTTGTGACCAATG
>NZ_JAIVFR010001191.1 GCF_020829685.1 Nostoc sp. CHAB 5715
AAAAGCTCGGTACAACTCGAAAAGCCTAATTCCTTATTCCCTACTCCGTACAGACGCGATTAATCGCGTCTCTACCCACTCCCCGCCTACGTAGATAATTTCAAAAATCAAATACGATTCCTATATAGTAATTCTCATTTGAATGGGTATTGGATATGGGCGCACAAGAGCCGTGCGGGCGCATTAGCCCGCAAGATTTGGGAATCTGGTCAGATGCACACATAGAAACTTTGGCTAAAACTGTGGAATTGATCTATAACTTTGGCGCTGTTGCAGGTATTCAACTTGCTCACCGCCCCAAATCTTAACAATTCAAAATTCAAAATTCAAAATTCAAAATTAAAGACATTTCAGACGGGGATTTAAACCCCGACTGAAACTGAACTACGTGTTGACGTTGCGGGTCTTAAACCCTTTAATTTACGATAAAAATAGTATATCCAATTTACGCAGAGTTGGGATTAATTACACAGTCAAATAAAGGCTAAATCCGTTTTTATGGGATGTTATTTGGAAGCGATGTCTACGACAGGCTACGCCTACGCCTAATTCTCTCAACTCAACCTTTCAACCACAACCGCCTTTGATACTTCATCAAAACCCACCGTGTCGCGCTTGATTCACACTCTCAAGCAAGGAACACAACACTGTGGGCCTTTTCCTTTAGGGCTTTGACGGTCTTGCTAAGTTTATTGTAAAAACCTCTTGATTTTTATCACCGATTGTGAGAGATTTTGTCTATAAAATACTATAAATCGATAGACTTACAGTATTTTGTAGTTTAACTAGAATTAAGCCGTAGTTTTAGCTGTGCTTTAACCCCGGCAACATCCGATCAGACTGATTACAACCACAAAGTTATAACAGCCGTGTGATAAAAGCATCATACCAGCACTGAATACTTACATGACTTTCAGGAGAATCACCTTCTATGCAAGTTACCTTTCAGTAAAGTAATCCCAGATTTCATCCTAAATCCGGCGATATTAACTTGTTTTTCTAAAGGTGCGTATTTTGTGTGTGGCTAGTTGTTCTAGCTTTCAAATGCTCATATATTCACTCATGAGCAAAATTTCGTATTATTTTTTACCAGTGGGGAACATCTCATGCAAGTAGATCCTAATTCTCATCAAGGTTCCGAGCAAGATACTCAGGCTAATAGCGAAGATAAACTGAAACAACCCCGTGTAGCTAACAAACGTTTTTTTGGTAGTCACGCCAGCAGACGCTCATTTCTTGGTCGCGCTGGTTTATTTAGTGCCGCTAGCGTTGTTACAGGAGTTTTAGGTTCAACTTTCTCCTCAAAGAACGGAGGAGATGTTGTACAAGCCCAAGCTATCAACAGGCGGTATAATTATAATCGACCCTTCGACTACAGAAGGTTTGTTGATAAAGGCTATCGAGTACGTCTTGAAGCAGCGACACGTCAACGAAATATTCCGATTCCGGCTCATCCGACCAACGGCGATGAGGAGCGTTATCCCAACAAAATCGGCTCTGACAGCAGGGGACTACCGCATAATGAGCTAGGCGAAGTCAAGCTGGAAGCTTACGACTCTTTGACCAAAGCACTGACAACGCAAGACCCGAATGATTTTGAAAATGTCATCTTGGGTGGCACCAGAAAGCTGGTCAATCCTCAAGGGGCCCTGGCAATTAGCCTAGAAGGGATCAATGCAGCGCAGATAGCTGTGCCGCCACCACCAGCTCTAGCTAGTGCAGAACGCGCTGCTGAAGCAGTTGAACTTTACTGGCAAGCTTTACTCCGAGATGTACCTCTTTCCAAGTTCCAAAACAATACTGACAACCCAAAAGTCTTGGCAGCCGTCGAAGACCTCAACAAGCTTTCGGCGTTCCGAGGGCCAAAACAAAATGGCCGTGTCACCCCTCAAACTTTATTTCGTGGTAGTGTCAACTACGTCGGTTCCGGTTCAAGTACAAAATATGTTACTCCGCCAGGGGTACTAAATGGGCCCTATCTCTCACAATTTTTGTTGGTAACTATTCCTTGGGGAACTCAGTCTGTTTCGCC
>NZ_JAIVFR010001192.1 GCF_020829685.1 Nostoc sp. CHAB 5715
GGGTACAGAATTCATCAGCATTAGCTAATTCTAAACAGCCATCTTTCCAAGTTTGCTGTTGAAACTCAATGATTTTTAGCTGAGGATTTGGCTGTTGCAAACGTTTGGAGGCGGCTTGCAAAACAGCGTTTTTTACAGATGCGGGTAATTTATTTTGCAGATTGTTTGAGGGAGTGTTTGCCGAAACTTTGAGAACTTCATTGCTTGTTTCTAGCGAGAACTTTGCAGTAGCGCTCGTAGCACCTTTGATAAATGTTAAACCGCTAGCAACAGACACAATTCCAGTCAAAATCAAAACAGTAAAAATCCTTGTTTGATTGGGGTTAAAGTAGTTTTTCAGCATGAATTTCATAGTAATATAGGGATGTTAGTCAAGAGTTATAGAACTCATAAAAATAATTTTAGAAAAGAATACTACAGACTGTAGCGGAGGTTTTGTTCGGATCAACTTAGCGTATACAAGATTTTGCAAGTAATCTCAGGCAATATTAAGCGCTGATGGCTTGTTGTTCAGCTTCAACTAACTGATTCTGAGGTACATCAAATCTAATAGTACTGGCTGCCCAGTCTTTGAAATCGGGCGCTAGCCAGACTAGCTTGCACAGAACTTCATCATTTACCCACAACACCAAGGGGAATCGAAACTGTTTCCGAAACTCATTTCGCATGATGTTGGTACTGATGATTAGTTGGTTAATTTCTATTACAGATTCTAAACCCCGTACCATCAAAGCTTCGGGTTGATTAGCACCAATCGCACTTGTAATAGCTGTATACAATGTGTCTGTTGCAGGTGAAAGCAGGATTTCGTGGATGTCTGCTGATGAAAATTCTGTTAACACATTCAGCACTTGCTGCTGCCTTTCAACACTGTTACAACAAGCTAATATCAGTGAGAACTCCTCACCAGAAACCATTATCGCCCTTGCCAGCCTCTTAGTGGCTGCTGTGCTGCTAGTTGTGCCGTTTTCCGAATTACTTAAGCTGATCATTAAAAAATCCTGCTTTTAATTTTAAAAATATCTGAGCAATATTCAGTTATTCTACCCTATGAATTTTTATTCAAAAGTGTTAAACGGGTAATTTGGATGAGGTTTTTTCTCTAATACCAAGCATAATACTACGCATTGTCTAAGGAAGAAGTATATTTTGTATTATCCCACACATACAATTAAGGAATAATGTAAAGATAGTATCAAAATCATGTAAGCAAAAGATAATGCAAGCAAAAGGAAGCAGGTGGCGAATTAGCAATTGAATTATTACTGTATTTTTCTAGATTTTGGCATCTACCAATTATTAAGTATTTTTTGTAATATATAGTAAAAAAAATGGTCAGTACAAGTTTAACAATAAAGATTGGGAAGTGGGAAAAAAGTTAACTGGCAACTGGTTTACTGTCGCCTATGGTAAGCTTTTTCGCTTGCCAAACCATTTCGGGGCGGGTGTAAAGTAGTGAAAAAGGTGCAACCTTCGAGTTCACAAGTCAAACGATCGCTCTTTTTGCTCGACAATTGGTGTTAAATGGTGCAACTTCCGAGTTCAGAGGTGGAATGGTGAAGGTTTGAGGTCGAGCGATGTCTCCGACGGGCTACGCGTACACCCTCGGTTTATTGCTGAGTTGAAGGAGGCAGGAGGCAGCTATGCTGGAGGCTTTTATGTTTTACCTCAGTTGGGGATTGGGACCCCTCCTGAATAAGCAGCCCCAAATTAAAAATTTGGTGTTCTTGTCTTAAACCCAAGAACATCCGCTCACACTACTGAGTTAGGGGTCAGTTTTCCGCAAGCTCGAACTGCCCCCTAACTCCTGCCTTCGCTGAGATAAATCCATCAAATTCGCCAGCTTGTAAACTACCCGCGCCCCAACATTACCATCCCACTCACTATCACCGACTTCGCAGATATCAAAGCCTCCTTATATCTTCATTGATTATGAACCACAGGCGATAATCAAAGAAAATTTTCCCAAGCTGCTAGAATTTGTTGAGCAAAAATACCAGATTCTACGTCAAAGTGATAACGGTATTTGG
>NZ_JAIVFR010001193.1 GCF_020829685.1 Nostoc sp. CHAB 5715
GCATTGGCATTGTTAGTCGATGCATTGGCATTGTTAGTCGATGCATTGGCATTGTCAGCTGATGCATTGGCATTGCAGGGTATTGCCAAATTTAATTCGCTACGAATTAATGAAATGCTGTACTTAGCGAATAACGGGATTGGAGTGATTACACCAGATCGTTGCTACCAAATTTTAGTTACTGACGAGAAGTTGTCTTGGACAGATTCACTGACCTTGGGTTCAGATGGCTATATATATTTAAATTGCAATCAATTACACCGTTCTGCTCCTCTCAATGCAGGAGAAAATACTTCTATGCCACCCTATTATATTTTTCGTTTGAAACCTTTGGCTTCAGAAGTTGCGTAGTGTTAAACCAAATGTCTTACTAACACTATCTAAAATCCTTGATTTTAATCTGCAACGGTTCAATTCTAACTTTACAACAAGAGTTAAGCAATGGCACTAACAGAAGAAGATTTGAAAACCATACCAGAAGATGGCATCGATCCAGAAAATCCTGGTAAATACCAGACTTTGCTAAAAGATTTACAGGGAAACATTCTGAATGGGCATGGACGAGATCATATCGTACATCTGTTTTTACAATTTAAATCTGGTCAAGTAAATGCAGTCAAACGATGGATTCAAAACTTTGCCCAGAAATATGTCAAATCTGCCGAGCAGCAGTCAAATGAGGCACGCGAGTACCGAACTAAAAAGATATCAGGTGGTATATTTGCTAGTTTATATTTGTCTTGTCAAGGTTATGAATATCTGGAAATAGAACCGTGGAAAATACCTGGAGATCAACCATTTCGATTAGGTATGCAGAATCTTGATATCAAGAGCTTCTTAGGCGATCCAGCACCGACAGATTGGGAACCAGGATTTCAACAGAAAGCAGATGCCTTGTTACTTATAGCAGATGATAATTTGACAGACTTATCCAAAGTAATTGAAGATATCTGTTTAGAATTGTCTCAGATATCCAAAATACTTCACAGAGAAAATGGTTTTATTCTCAGAAATGCTCAAAAACAAATTATAGAACACTTCGGTTATGTCGATGGTGTCAGTCAACCTCTATTTCTGAAACGAAATATTGCCGGCGCCAAAGCTAATAACTCTGACTTCAGCAAATGGGACCCTCGCGCTCCGCTAAATGCGATCTTGGTTAAAGATCCTAACGGTAAGACTGAAGATAGTTATGGCAGTTACTTAGTTTGTCGCAAACTTGAACAAGATGTCCAAAAATTCCGTGAAGAGGTGCGGAATTTGGCTAAAAAATTAGGTATTAATGAAACTTTAGCCGGAGCTTTGGTTGTGGGACGGTTTGAAGATGGAACTCCAGTAACCCTCTCAGATTTACCGAGTCAAAGTTCGACATCAACCAATTACAATTACTTTAATAACTTTAATTACGACTTGGATCCGGAGGCAACAAGGTGTCCGTTCCACACTCACATCCGCAAAGTTAATCCCAGAGGCGATACAGGTAGAGTAGAGTCTTCTCCAGGTTTTGACGAGGCTTTAAGGGTGGAGAGAAGGCATCGGATTGCTCGTCGTTCTGTCAGTTTTGGAGAGCAAGATTGTAGTAAAGAGCCGACAACAGGCTCAGGATTGCTGTTTCTTTGCTTTCAAGCAGATATTGAAAATCAGTTTAATTTTATACAATCTAGATGGGCAAATCCTAAGCACTTTGTTCAAGTCAATGCTGGCCCAGATCCGCTAATTGGTCAACCAGAGGGAATTCAGAAATGGCCGAAAGAATGGGGCGGATCAAAAACTGAAGAATATGGGTTTAAACTGCCGGTAAAAATGAAGGGGGGGGGATATTTTTTTGCACCTAGCCTGAGTTTTTTAAAAAATTTGGCAAGAACTAAATCGTAGCTTATAGAGTAGGGAGTGGGGAGTGGCTTTCAAGGGTAGGTTTTTTGGAATCTCAAAAATAGTTGAGAAAATTATCAAGTATTTAACGTAGTTTGGTCGTTTCAGGATTTAAGCATCGGCTGAAATGGTCAAAAAATGACCAAATACAAAAT
>NZ_JAIVFR010001194.1 GCF_020829685.1 Nostoc sp. CHAB 5715
ATGAGGATTGCGTAGGCGTAGCCCGTCGCAGACATCGCGGGACTTTTAAGCTCATCCCACCCCTAAAAGGAGTGGGATTTCGCGTCATTTGTCATTTGTCATTTGTCATTTGTCATTTGTCATTTGTTAATGACTAATGACTAATGACTAACAGGGCTTAAGTACAGTAACTGCGTAATTCTCTGGGGAGAGATACTGTTTAGCTAATTTTTGCAGTTCTTTGGCATCAAAAGACTGAATCTGCTGGGGATATGTCACAGCTAGTTCAGCTTGGGCGATGGTATTGTAATACCCATAAAGCCCTGTAAGCTGATTTGGCGTTTCGGTAGAAAACGCATAATCGTTACATAACAGCCTGCGTGTACGAGCAAGTTCCTGTTCACTAATTCCTGTAGTCTGCAAATCATCCAAATGAGCGCAAATTAAGGACTCAACTTCCTCCAGATTTTCTGGTTCCAACCAGGCAGTAATTGTAAATAAACTTGATTCCCGTTGTAGAGCAAAACTACTGCAAATCCCCTGTACCAATTGCAAATCTTCTCGCAAATCGCGCACTAAACGCGAAGTCCGCCCTTCTGCCAATAACACTGACAATAAATCTAAACCAAAGCCAGCGCGGATTTCTTCTACTCCTGGAACCAGCCACGCCATCAATAATCGCGCTTGTTCTATGCGTGGTAAACATAGTTCTTGACGGTGAATTCCTGTTATTACTGGCTTTGTCACTTTCTCAAACTGCGGACAATTAGAGCGTTCAGCAAAATCGGCAAATGAACTATTTACCATTTCCCAAGCTGGTTGCTGGGCTATACCCCCGGCAATTACCACTGTCATGTTTTCCGGCTGATAGTGAGTGCGGTGAAAACAGCGCATTGCTTCTGGCGATTGCTGCATCAGTTCTTGCTCAGTACCCAACACCGAACGTCCGTAAGGGTGATGCGGATAGATGCTTTGAATCAGCGCTTGAAAGCCTATCCAGTCAGAATCGTCCTGACAAGAGCGAATTTCTTCTAGCACCACGTCCCGTTCGCGGCTAAATTCATCTTTTGGAATTGCCGCATTAAGCAGTAGTTCTCCCAAATAGGGCAGAGTATCTTTTAAATAAGGAGCAGCTGTGGTAAGTGAAAAATTAGCATAATCATAGCTTGTCGCCGCATTACTCACACCTCCCCGGTTTTCAACTTTAGAATCGAACATTCCAGGGGGTAGCGTCGCCGTACCTTTAAAAATCATGTGTTCTAAAAAATGCGCCATGCCAAACCACGGTTCTGGCTCTAGGCTTGCTCCAGCACGCACCCAAACATCCGCCACAACTACAGGAGTAGTGGGAATTTCTTGATGGATAAACGTTAAACCACTGTCTAGTCGGAAGACCGAGGCTGGAAATACTGTATCAGTTAGTTGCTGTGACAATTTTCTGTAGCTTTAACCACAATTTTAGATAATTTTGTGATTTTACCTCTGAATGATACCTAATTTAGAATCAAGTTATACAAATTTTGTTTTTATCAGAAAGTATTGCTAAATTTAGTAGACCTAACTCTTTTGTAAGTTTACAAAATAATAAGGGTTTGTGGCGATATTTCTGGGACTGACAAGAGCAAGCAATCGCAAAAGTACTTTTTTACAATCATATCGATTAAAAAACTGTATCATAAAGTACTATTTTTAGCAATCGCAAAACCTTTTAGTCCACAAGTTATTGGCTTCTATGGCGTCTTTATAGTTTGGATGCCAATAACCCAGATTGTGAAGGACCTCATGTGCAATCTTCGAAGCCCAGAATTCCGGAGATCTGTTGGTTTGAAGGCTGTCTTTATTCAGCCTGATATATAGATACCCTTGATTGGGTGCGAACTTAGATAAACTTTGGTTACCGGAGTAGTAATAGTTGTAATATGCACCCCCCCCACCAACCATTACCCGAGTAAGATGAGATAACTAATAAAGATGGATCACCTGTATAAGTTGTTAACGCATTTGTTAACTGCTTTTTAAATTGATTTTGACTAAAAGGTTTTGCCC
>NZ_JAIVFR010001195.1 GCF_020829685.1 Nostoc sp. CHAB 5715
GTAGTCGGCATTTCCAATTAGTAACAATGACTAACTGCATTTATTTTGCAATTATTTGGGGAATTTCTGCTACTTAATGTTCGGAGTTCGCTCATGAGAATAACCAATGCCCAATGCCCAATGCCCAATGCCCAATGCCCAATTCCCAGCTAAAAAATACTAAGGACAAAATAACGTGTCACGCGTATCTCGTCCTGTAATGGGATTAGTTCCCTTGGCAAGTTTGCACAATTTTTTTTGCTCATCGGAACGCAGCAGCGTATCGGTAAAATCTGCCCCGTCAATGATTGCACCATCAAATCTGGCGTTAGCAGCGAAAGCACCCTCCAACAGTGCATTTGTCAAATTTGCTCTAACTAAACGAGCCGAGTCTAAAGTGGAATTTCTCAAATCAGCTCCCTCCAAATTCGCAGACTCCAAATTTGCTGCAAAGAAACTTACACCGTTCAAATTAGCTCGGCTGAAGTTGCTCTGGCGAAGATTAGCTTTGGTAAAGCTGGAATCTGTTAAATCACGTCCTGAGAAATCAGCGTCAACCAAAATTTCTTTATTATATTCAAGTGCCAAAGCTGTGGGAGCAAAACCGACAGTTGTCGTGATGCTAACTATTCCCCACAGGAATAAGCTGAGTATGCTTGCCCAAATCTTATGGTCTGTTTTACAGTTGCGCCTCAACTCAGTACGAGATGAGTTTAGCTTAGAACCTGTTATGCGATCGCTTAACCTAGAATTCATAGAATTCATGATATTTTTAGTCAATGGCTAACCTTCCTCCATCTCATTATCCAGATATTGGTGAATTAGGAGAAGACCTAGTAGCCCAATGGTTGCAATCTACAGGTTGGATAATTCTCCATCGTCGTTTTTCTAGTCGCTGGGGAGAAATCGATATTATTGCTGAATATCATAGAGTAACTGGGAAAGAGCAGGAAAGCAGGGGAGAATACCCCACTCCCCACTCCCCACTCCCCACTCCCCACTCATTACTAGCATTTGTGGAAGTCAAAACCCGCAGTTCAGGTAGTTGGGATGCAGGGGGAAGAAGTGCAATCACCCCAGAAAAGCAAGCAAAAATCTGTCGGACAGCTGGAATGTTTTTAGCCCAGTGCCCTGAGAAGGCAGATTATTCTTGTCGATTTGATGTTGCTATTGTCTACTGTCAAAGGATATCAAAAAATCTGACTGCGGTTACAGCAAGTCAGGAAGCTCTAGCTACTTCATCAGCAGCAGGATACAAGTTTAAGCTGCAAGAATACATTCTGGCAGCTTTCGACTCTTCAATTGATAATGGTTAATCGGTAATCGATAAAATATTTTGATTACCAATGACCAATAATATTGTAGTGGCGTTACGACCAAATAGGATCACGCCAAAGTTTCTGGACAGTAGCCTAAGCCCCGGACAAATTGTTGCCGGAACGCTTCGATTTCATCTCTCTCTGGGCTACCATGAGAGACGATCGCAACCTGATACCGACGCATCACGTCCACAGGGCACTGTCCGGCTTCCAAACTCCAAAGTGCCATTTGCACCCTCATTGGCGGCTCGTAGCTAATTCCTAATTCATTTAGAAAAGCGCGAAAGTCGCCATCTTCTTGGGGCGAAACTTGACCTTTGAGTTTGATCCTAACCACCCAGCCATCAATTTGATGAATTACGGTGACGAAAGAAACTGGTGTCTGGGGTCTAGCGTGCAGGTGTTGAACGACCCTCAGGGTTAGACTGGCATTTGCCAGATAGTACAAGTATTCCATGTTTGTTGGTGCTTGGGATCAAAGCCAATCCTACATATCTATATTCGTCAATCATTGCCTGTTCCCGGTAGGGTAAAAGCCCCCGTTTTTAGATGGGGAGGTTTACCCAATTTTTATATTAATTTTTCCGTGTTACTTAATACAATACCTTCGCCAAAAATAAATAGGGCGTTCTGTAGTAAAGTTGTTGTTTACCACAACGACAACTTCCAGTCTACAGAACGCCCATGCTAGATATAGTAACACTTCTTTTAAGTTTAGAAGTTG
>NZ_JAIVFR010001196.1 GCF_020829685.1 Nostoc sp. CHAB 5715
AAAAGAAGCTTTGCAGCATTTGTTTTACGTTTGCGCTCCAGAGCGCGGCGACGAATCTCCAATATCTCTTTCAAAAGAAACAAAGCAATCGCAACTGTTACCGTAATAGGTAGATATTGACCTGATAAAAGGTTATCACGCCAATCTTTTAAAAACTCAAGGCATGCCATATTAAAAGTACCCAACGATTGCGTTAACCCGCGCCGTTAGGCGTCGTCTGGAACTGCGGGTTAGGTTTCAATCGCCATCGGTGGCGGTTCTGACGTTGAGCTTCCATCTGATCTTTCCCTGATCCACCGTGTGTTGATGATGATTTTGAGGAGGGAACCGATCGGCAGCGTTTGAGGTGACCTCGCGCTTGCAGCCTAAGCACCTATAGATTCCGGAGACGGGAACGGATTCGCTTGGGCCATATTCGTTTTTCCACCAATCCTTATTTCCATCGCTCTTCACAATGACTGAGCTGTCGATGTACCAAGACATATCTCTTTCCTCCCTGATGAAAACTTGACCGCGCGAATCAGCAGTGCAACACGGACTCTTACAGATTTTTAGGTGCGTCGCCGAACTTCTGCTTTAGAGACTGGAGTGCAGGCTTGTCGTCCGTTTCCCAAAGCAATTCCAGTTTCCTGTCCATTGTTGAGAAGGTGCTGCTGAGGTACTCACGCCACCGGTAAGTGCAGACCCTGTCGAGCGGTGTGGGCCGCTCTGTGGAGTTAAAATCTTCCTTCTCGGAGCCGCGCTCCCATCCGCTTGGTGTGAGATGCCAGTCTGTCCATTCGTCGCTTGCTGCCATATCGACTCCTCCGTTGAAAGAACGGGCGGTGATTGTTTGAAGCCTACCGTAGAGCTAACCGGCGCTGCGCGGCCTTATCGCGCAGCGTCCAGCGACCGAAGGGAGCGAAGGGAGCGAGCTTGAGCGCCATGTTAGGTCTCGCCGACGTACCGCCGGGCGGTAGGGCCAACTTTCTCACGGAGCCTCATGACAAAGCTTTGGAATACGCTAAATAACGCAAGGCCAAAGAACGCGAGGTACATAGGTGGAGATTGCTCACCGGAGTCAAGAAAATACGACCCAATTGCGATCAGAATTAGCACACCAACAAAGATAGGCATAGCTGAATCGAAAAACGCTGGAAGCCGTGGTCGTGTGTTGATGGGGACTAGGCTTGGAATGTCGATGATTCGAGCGTCAACCGATTCAGAAGGCGAACTTGCTGACAAGAGAACTTGAATAAGTAATTTGTCGCCCGAATTCAGAAGAAGTGGGTTTAACTCGATGCTCGATTCTGTAGCAACCAAAGTGGCACCGAGTTTTGAGGGGACTTCGGATGTGATCTCCGCTGAGATGACTTGCCCTTCTGGAAAGGAAATTTTGAGCGCGCGCTGGAAGTCATTTGGGGAAATTGCGCGATGCCCAGAGTTCTTCAAGCCATAGACCAGTAAGTGGAGATTCTTGACTGACTTGCCATCAAGCTCGACTGTTACGCGGGACGATACTTCGTCGGCAACCGAAAGCAGGCGGCGAGAAGATACGATGCCAAAAGCCAACTCCTTTGTCTGACGCTGAAGCCAATATATCCAGAGTGCAACTGCGATGCCTAACACCGCAAAAGCTGCGCCAAAGAATTGCCAAACGGGATCACGCAGAAGATCGAGCATGAAAGACCTAACGACGCTGTAGAAAAACCCCATTTCGGGGCAAGTTGCTGCGTCCGGCCATTGCCGGCTTGAATTCATTCTTCATCGCATCAATCCGGTTTCACGGGTTTCATCTTCCGTCTCCTGACGCCGTGACAGGGCGACTCCTGCCTGACCTGATCGGGCTAGTTCCCCGTCCGCCAGCTTACCTAATTCGCGTACCCGTGGTGCCCGAGCTTTTCAATGTTGTGCACCATGCAATAGAGCTTCCACTGCCCATCGACCTTCGTGCGCCCGCGCAGCGTGAAGCGGTCGAGCCGCTTGTTGTGCCGCAGGTTGCCGAACACCGGTTCGACGGTGGCAAAGCGCGCGCCGATCATC
>NZ_JAIVFR010001197.1 GCF_020829685.1 Nostoc sp. CHAB 5715
ATTGCTGCAATCTCGGCTGGTTTTTCTCGACTGGTCAGTAGCAGACAGCTTTGATGTGCAACTTCACCAATTACCTTGAGTAGTTCCCCATAACTTTCATAGCCTGGGCGATATTGTCCAACGTGGTTGCCTGCAAGTAATATTGTTTCCCAGTTATCCAAAATCAGTAAGCAACGTGAAGCGCGTAAGTAATGAATGAGGCGACTAATTTCGGTTTTGGTTTCTTGCTGATTAGATACAAAGGGTACTAGTTCTGCTAAAAGGGTTTCTAATGGTGGGGCGTTACGCAGACTTCGCCAAATCACATATTCAAATTCTGCTTGAACTTGTTGTGCCAGCTTGACTGCTAGAGCTGTTTTGCCTATGCCTCCCATTCCCAACACTGCCACAATGCGGCTGCGAGTGCCTAAAATCCATTGCTGTAGCTGATTTAGTTCTGTTATGCACCCGTAGAATACGGAGACATCAATTGCTTCTCCCCAATCTGTGCGTTTGTTAACAATGTTGACAGTTGATGGTACTGGGATTATTGTTGCTGCTTCTGTGCCACCCAAGTCAGTAATCTCTTGCCAGTCTAAACCTAGTTTTAAACAGATTTCCCGAAAAATTTGATAATCTACGGGTTTGCTGTTTAAAAATTTACTGACTGTTGCTAAAGCTATCCCTAGTTCTTGCGCCAGACTCTTCTGGTTGGGATAACTGTTGCGATTTAGAGCTAATCTCACCTTTTCCAAGCTTTCGGGTCGAACCTTGAGTGAGCGTGGCATACATTACAGGTAGTGGTGTAGTAAATTCACTGAATTTTTCCCTCATCTTACTTGAAAATCAGTCAAAAGTCAGTAAAAACTCAGTCTTAAACTTAGTACAGCTTTGCATTAATTCGTAGCGAATTTCTCCATCATCTGCGCCACTGTATATGACCATTTTATGGGTTGTGCAGAGTCATTGTGGCGAATAATAAAATCGGTGATACGTTGCTGTAATGTATTAAGGTCAGGAAAATCATTCGGAGTCAGTAGTTTTCGCTGTAAAATGCTGAACCAAATTTCGATTTGGGAGAACCTTGAAGCGTATTTTGGCAGCCAGACAACAACGCCCTGTAAAATTCCAAGCTTCCTGTTTTTGTTTCTGATTCAACCAAGCCTGTAATTGTTTTGGTGCATGAGTGGAGTCATTGTCAAGGATTAAATAGATATGGCGTACACCAAGGGCGTTTGGCTTCTGGGATTAATACCGATAGTAGAAATGTCTGAAAATCAATAAATGTTTTCGTGGGACTACAATAACCATAAATCAAACCCTCAGCAACACTTAAAGCCGCTTTCAAGATGTGTTGCTCCTTCCCTGATATATCGGGCTGCAAAATGAACTGGTTGTTCTGCACCTGCTGCTTTATTCGGATGCAAGCCAAATCGTGCTTGGATTGAAGTTTTCTCGTCTACACACACTACCCAAAATCCAGCAGAAAGTAAAAATTTAGCTTGGGCATATAATCTGAGTACGGGTGTTGCTTTTGCAACGAAATTATCATCAATCCGGTGCATCCAAGCATGAAAGCGCCAAGGCTTGATCCTTTCGGATTTTAGCCATCGCCAAACTGTGGAAGTGGCGATGGAAACTACAATACCCAGTGTGACTAGATGTGCCGCAATATCGCTACAACTCCACCTCGCCAACGGTATATCAAAATCTGTTGGTTTGCTGCAAGCGATGGCTGTGACTTGTGCTTTTACGATTGCTTGAAACAGGCAAGGACGACCAGGGCGTGGAGCTTCTTCCAGGCTACGGGTTTGACACCAGCGTTTGCGCCATTTACGTACAAGAGCAGGTGAGCAGCCTATTTCTCTAGCTATTTGAGCATCTGTCCATTCTGGACTTTCGTCTACTTTTAGTAGAATTTTTACTCTTCTGGCTTTGCTTTGACCTGTTTTACGCGCAAGCACTTGTTGCTGCAACAGCTTTTTTTCCTCTTCCGTTAGCTGCACCCTGTAAGTTTTTTGACGACCAATCATAGTACTG
>NZ_JAIVFR010001198.1 GCF_020829685.1 Nostoc sp. CHAB 5715
TTCACAGGCTTTTAGCTAAAGTCCGTTAAAACGGACTATAACCTTTTCTCAGTCGTCTTTAGACGACTTTCGCTATTAGACTCAGAATTCATTCTGAGGCGGACTAGATGAGAATGAAATAGCCCTGTCAACAGGGTTAGCTGTAGAGACAGAGAGATTTGGCGGCGTATTAGCGAGTTGCAAGATGCGATCGCACTTTTGGAAAAAAACTTTTAGATTTACTGAATGTATCGCCTTACAATAGCATTGCATCCCTCTGCATTTAAAAGGCTACGACTCTTACGCGGTAGAAGTCATTGCAACAGTGCTAGTATGTCAAATATTGGCATTTTGTAGCTTCTAAGTTGTGGTTATAAAAGACAACAACTCTACTACATCAGCCCATCGCTTTTTATATTCTTGTTTTGGCGAAGGTACTGAATTATTAACCCATTTGCACCACTTGTAGGACAACAGCAAGCTATAGAATTACTCACTCAAGCTGTCAGACAAAATCGGGTTGCTCCAGCGTATCTATTTGTGGGGCCAGATGGTGTAGGAAGGAGTTTAGCAGCTAAGTGTTTTGTGGAATTGCTATTTTCTAATCAGATGGGAGTCACTGCGGCTTTACAAAACCGTTTACGTCAGGGGAACCATCCAGCTTTGTTGTGGGTGCAACCGACGTACCAATACCAGGGACAACGATTAACAGCAGCAGAAGCGGCTGAGAAAGGACTTAAGCAAAAAGCACCACCTGTAATTCGCCTAGAGCAAATTCGGGAAATTACCGAGTTTCTCAGTCGTCCACCCTTGGAAGCGCCGAGGAATGTAGTGGTGCTGGAAGAAGCCCAAACAATGTCAGAAGCAGCAGCAAATGCTTTACTTAAAACTTTAGAAGAACCGGGACAGGCGACGTTAATTTTAATTGCACCTACACCTGAGTCTGTTTTGCCAACTTTAGTGTCACGCTGTCAACGCATTCCTTTTTATCGCTTAGATGCACAGTCTTTGGCTGTTGTACTCACACAAACTGGTCATCAGGAAATTTTGCTAAATCAGGCAGTTTTGAGCATAGCAGCTGGCAGTGCCGGAAGTGCGATCGCATCTTACGAGCAATTACAAGCTATTCCCTCTGAGTTACTTGAAGACTTACAAAAAGCTCCTGCTTCTTACCGCAAAGCCTTGGAGTTAGCCAAGAAAATTGATAAAAATTTAGATACAGAAGCCCAACTGTGGTTAGTTGATTATCTTCAGCAATTCTACTGGCAGCAGTGGCATCAACCCAACATCATCAACCAGCTAGAACAATCTCGTAAATACTTACTTTCTTACGCTCAACCACGACTAGTTTGGGAATGTCTGCTTTTATCTATATGTCAAAAATAAAATTCCATTTACTAACTCTTGCACAAAAACCTCAAACCTTTAAGTAATATTATTTAATATTACTTAAGTGTCCACAACTAATTAGTACTAGTGTATTATTAAGAGGTAAGCTATGCAAAGCGTCTCTTAAAGAATGCAGCGAGTTAAGAGACATTGCCTCAAGATATTGGAACTTGCTTAATTGTCAAACTTCATAGCAAACAAAAGTCTTGGGGAGGATGACTAATAAAGGCTGTTCAATTATTATTTTTGAAGATTGTACCCCTGACTTATGATCAACTTACCGCAGACAATTCCAGTTCTTCTTTTAGGGACTAGCTTGGCTGTGCTTTCGCCTCAAGTTTGTCCTGCTTTCACTGTTCAAGAAATAGCTAGTCTTGCCAAAGCATCAAGTGATTTACCAGTGGTCAAATCAGCAGGACTGTCCCCCGATATGGATGTGCCTTGGTCGAAAGCCGTAAGAATCGTTGACCCTTTTGAAGGAGAGTTTCTTGGGGTTTTTGATCGCAACTCTTTGGGTGGTAATTTATACCGTGATGGCTCAAAGCTATTTCTTGAACAGTGAAAGCAGGACAAACTTGAGGCGAAAGCACAGCCAAGCTAGTCCCTAAAAGAAGAACTGGAATTGTCTGCGGTAAGTTGATCATAAGTC
>NZ_JAIVFR010000119.1 GCF_020829685.1 Nostoc sp. CHAB 5715
GAATCTAAATCTCTACACCCTTTGGTTATGGAGGTATCTACACCATTTGATTCTAGAGGTGTTTTATGTCAGTTTATATTGCTGTATTTGGAATACATTGGGTGAAACTGCTACCGCAAGGCGGAAGTCAAAAGTCAAAATGCTTTAATTTTGGTCTTTATGCCTATTTGGAATGGTAGGTTGATTTTTGCTGACCTGTACTAGAATGCTACTTACTTAAGCTAGATTTATATCTCCGACTTATTGAAAAAGTCGGGGATGTGGGCAGCAATTTTTGCTTAACTAAGTGGGATTGAACAGTAAAATGTATCACAAACCCAGACAACATACGAATAGTACGTAAAAAACTCAATGGTTCATATTTCGTCTGTTGAGAAAAGACTTGTTATACAAGGCTTTTAACCCTAGTAAACAACTTTCCTGTTTTTGCACACTGATTCATAATTCAAAGTGAGTTTTTTTTATGCCTATAAGCCCTTTGCGTGAAGAACCTCGTAACCAGAGAGCGCCTGTAATTCGTACAAGTAATGAGTTTATTCTTTTGGAATGGTTAAAGTCAACTGGTCGTCTAATAGAACGGGAACATCAAGAATCTGAGTATTTAAATGAAGTAGAAGAAATTTCAGAAATGATAGACCTTGACGATATCCCTTACGATCATGATGATGATGATAGTGATATGGATATAGAAGCGTAATTCGTAATTCGTAATACTTCGGCTATGTTACCTCGGCTTTGCTACCTCGACTTCGCTCGGCACAAGTCAGTACAAGTTCGCAATTCGTAATTCGTAGTTACCCTAAGCGTTTCATTGATTTGGAATGTGTACTTTATTTAGTCCGAAAGGTTAAGATTCCCGACTTTTTAAATAAGTCGGGGATTCTAGTATTAAAATGCGAGTGTGTTTAATTCTTGGACTTGAGTAATAGATAAAATAATTGTCCATTGCTGACTGTAACACCAGCGCGATCGCCTGCTAATTTCCCAGTACCTAAAAAATAATCTACTCTACCTGCACCTTTAATTGCACCTCCGGTATCTTGGTCAAGAACATAACGACTAACTATGCGCTCCTCTATTTTTCCGGTAGGATTAGCAAAGGGAATAGAAGCGCGAATCAACGCTAAAGCACCAGGAGGCATGAGGGATTTATCTGTAGCGATAGAACGCTCTGCTGTTAGTGGTACGTTGATAGAACCTTGGGCTGGTTCACCGTGGTTTTCTTGAAAAAAAACAAAACTGCGATCGCGTGGAATATAAATATTTAATTCTTGGGGGTGCTTTTGGAAATAGTCAAGAATAATAGGCATAGTCATCCCTTCTAGGGGTAATTTGCCATCATTCGCTAATTCTCGCCCAATACTTTTGTAGTTATAAGCAATATTACCCGCATAGCCGACTGTTGTTTGAGTACCATCAAGAAGCTGAAGTCGCGCTGAACCTTGAATTTGAGCTAGATATGGTTCGAGGCGATCGCGAAACCAAAACAACTCTAATCCTCGTAATTTTCCTTTTGCGCCTTGTAAACCATCTGCTCCTTCTAATTCTTCGCGTGTAGGATGAGGCTTAGGCCAGGAGTTGAAATCAGGAGGTAATCGATAAACAGGATAACGATATTCTGGTGTGGGGACGCGACTAGCTGCGTAAAGCGGTTCATAATAGGCGGTGAATAATACGGAACCTTTGGTGTCTTTACCGACTGACTGGTAAAGAACAAATTCTCGCAGGGTGGCTTGATGTAATTCTGTTGCAGAATTAGTTGTTAGTAGGAGTTCGCGGAATCTTTTCAAGCTTTTGATGACGCGATCGCGCGTAATCTCAGCCACCGGATAGTTTTGATAAGCAGCCCCAGCATTAGCTGTTTGCAGGTATTGGAGACTGTGAGCGATCGCACTCAACAGCGCCTTTTTGTCTGGTATTTCTCCATAGAGAAGTTCATCCAAACAAGAGGTATCACCTTGACAACAAGTTATTGGTAGCCTTTGAATTAATGGTGCTTTTTGGTTTTGTGTAAATGCATCTTGATTTTCAGCAGTCAAGGAAACTGGTATATCCCACTTTTTCACGCGACATTCAGGCGGGCTAAGTTCCTGATGCGCTAAAGGTTGCATACGCACCAGGAAAATTGACAAAACTACAGGTAAGCTGATAGCTATAACTTTGTTAAACTTTCCTAATCCAGCAAGTGTCTTTTTCATCAAAATTCAAATTTTTGATATTATCCCACTTCCCTCAAATTCAAAAATAATCTAATTATTTCTTTCCCCACTCCCCACTCCCCACTCCCCACTCCCTATTCATTCATATTCCGGTAAGTTGCAACTGCTGAAGGCGATATCCGGTTCAAATATCGAAATATCCAATATTTAAATATAGTATCTAAAATCACTGGAAATGTAGCAATAAATAAGAAGATAAAATCTCGATTTGCTGGTAATCCCCAATGACGAGATACACCTTCTAGGAGTACTTCCCAGCCATGAGGAGAGTGGAAACCTACAAATATATCGGTAAACAAAATGATGATAAATGCTTTGGCACTATCACTAAGTCCATAGACAATACGATCAAAGAAATCTTTAATCACAGCAATAGAAGACTTGCTGACGACTAAAAGCCAGATAAAAGCACCCACCGAAAAAATATCTGCAAAAACATTTTTGATAGCATTAGAACTTTCCTTACGAAATTCTTCAGCAAGCTCAACCGCCCTCTTTTTCATTTCAATTTCTATCTGCTCAGGCAACAGTGGCGGGGCATTTCTAATGAAATTTTCAAACTTGAGTTTTTCTTCAAAGCTTTGTAATTCTCCAAGGGCCTCCTCTTCCATTTTGGAATTTAGGAATACTTGCATTTGCTCAGTGTCTCTAAACTCCTCAACAACTGGCCCTACTACGAAAGCTTTTGCTATCTGATGCGTCAGAAGTGGTACGATAATTAATAGTAAAATAAACCTAATAGATATTATTGTTCTTCTTTGAGCTTGACGAAAACTCTGAATTACCTCTTGTTCAGAATTCGGGTCTAATTCAACTTGCAGACGAGTGATAGTACTTAAAATAGAGCGGGGTAAAACGCCTGTTGTATCAATTTTACCTGTTGGTTTTGCTTTTTTTTTCCAGTCTTGAGTTGGTATTTTGGGTGGTAAAGTTGGATTATTCATGAGCAGCGATTTGTCGCCAGATATCACAGGATTAACCGCTAGATTTGGAGGTTGAACTACTAAAGCTTTGGAACTTTTTTGATCAGAAATTGTTGTATATTTGGATATAACTTGATCGATAAAGTTTAGCTTTTCCAAAATCAAAAAAGGACTGAGATACTCTATACCTGCTTTTTGAGCAGCTTTTTGATTTTCTTCATTTAGAAACCAACGACTTGCTCTAAACTCTGTCAGCCGCATTTTGGCCGTTTTTAATAGCTTATTTAAGTCTGACTCAAAATAATCCATCACGCTGTTACTGTACATGGCTGACTCAATGTCTATTTTATTACCATTGAAATGCTTATTTTCTATTTCCTTAATTTTTAATGCTGCATCGTAAGCTTGATGTAAAGAGCGTTCAGGAGTTTGTAAGTACCATCGGTAAGTATTAAGTAAAAAAGAATAGATTTTTTGGCTAAAAACAGAGTTTTTCATTGGAGACAATCATCCAGCATTATTTGGTGACTATTAACCTTAAGTTAACCCACGAGGTATACTAGCAAATCTACAAGGAGAAAGTTTGTGGTTTCTCATTCGGTTTGGATTGTTGGCACTAGCCGCAGTGGTAAGACGGCTCGCTTGGTAGAGCAATTTTGTAGTTGGGTACAACCTGAGAAGCAGTATACTGAATCATTTTATACTAAAAAAACAGGACGTAAAAAAGGCGTTCAGATACCCGAATTTTTATATCTTAAACAAACAGTGCCAGGAGTTTTAGTCTTAGCTGCCAATGATGATAATCGTCGAGAATTGGGGGATATAATTGTTACATCTACCTTAGGAAAATATCCGGTGCGTACCAAGACACCGCTAGGTTTTTTCCAGGATGAAGTTATTTTATTTTGGCCATTGCTAATTAACTCGTTGAGCCTGAAGGCACAGTTTCCGGTAAGATTGCGCCCAGAAACGGAGCAAGAGTTAGCAACCAAACTTTGGCGTCCCCAATTAGACGAAGAAATTTTACGTGTTGCGGGAGTGAATGAATCTCGCTTGGTGCGTCGCATTCTAGACTTATTGCAATTAGCAGCTTACAGTGGTGTACCTTGCGAAGATATTGCCCAGATTTTGACAAGGGGTCTGGGGAAAAATACTACAACTTTAGAGCCGGAATTTCTCGCCTCTTTGCTCCTAGATTGGCGTAACTGGTGTTTAGAGAGGGGGTTACTGACTTATGGCATTATTACCGAACTGTATAGTCAGCATTTATTAAGCGATCGCAATTACCAGCAGCACCTAACTAAACGCTATCAGGCAGTACTGGCGGATGATGTAGATGATTATCCTAGCGTAGCGCGTCTTTTGTTTGAGTTGCTATTAGATCGAGGCGCAGTCGGGGCGTTTAGTTACAATCCCGATGGTGCAGTGCGATTGGGATTGGGAGCAGACCCCAACTACCTACAAGGGTTAGCAGAACGTTGTCGGGTAGAAATCTTGACTGGGCCCCCTCCAGAGTCTCTTGGTGAGCAAGCTGAACAGATGCTGGAATTACTCACAGAACCAATGGTACTGTTAAGCTTACCAAAAACAGTACATTCAATTCAAACCACCTCCCGCGCCCAACTATTGCGGCAAACAGCAGAGGTAATTGCTAATGCCATCCAATCACAGCAAGTGGAACCAGAAGAAGTGGCGATTATTGCACCGGGTTTAGATGCGATCGCTCGTTATACTCTAGTAGAAATCCTTGTCAAGCAAAACATCCAAGTCGAATCGCTGAATGACCAACGTCCCTTAGTTAGTTCACCCGTCATTCGCGCATTACTCACCATGCTGGCACTAGTTTATCCCGGCTTGGGACGACTCATAGATCGGGATGCCGTGGCAGAAATGCTAGTTGTATTGAGCAGGAAACAACCACCAGAAAACTCCCCACTCCCCACTCCCCACTCCCCATTGAACACTGACATTGACCCGGTACGTGCTGGTTTGATTGCAGATTACTGCTTTGTACCGCATCCCGATCGGCCCAACTTGCTACCAGTATCAGCCTTTGAGCGCTGGGATAGAATCGGCTATGCAGCGACTACAGCCTATAATGAGATATTACAGTGGTTAGAACAGCAGCGATCGCAACAAGAATTGCGGTTAATTCCTAGTCCCATTTCCCTCTTAGACAGAGCAATTCAACGCTTTTTGTGGAATGGTAGCAATCTCCCCTACGAACAACTAGCAGCATTGCGAGAATTATTAGAAACCGCCCAACACTACTGGGAAATTGACACCAGGTTACGACAAATTACCCCAGTTGAGACAACGCCTTACACAACTATTATCGAATTCATTCAACTACTGCGACGTGGTACTATCACCGCCAACCCTTACCCTGTGCGTCCCATTGGTGGAGCGAGAAAGGCTGTCACCTTAGCAACTATATTTCAATATCGATCTAGTAGGCGATCGCACCGTTGGCATTTTTGGCTAGATGCTGGTTCACCTCTATGGGCCAAAGGTGGTGCAGCAACTTTGTTCGGTGCGCCGTTTTTCCTGCGAGACAGGTTAGGCGAACCTTGGACAGCAGAAGATGAAAAATTGGCAGAAGAACAAAGATTGCGAAGAATTTTGGCAGATTTATTGTCTCGTGTATCCGAGAGAGTTTATTTGTGTCACAGTGATTTAGCTGTGAATGGACAAGAGCAACTAGGGCCGCTGTTACCTTTAGTGAATGCCTGTGTAACGGTTATTTCTGAGGCTAATGAGAAGCTCAGATCCCCGGCATCTTAAAATAATTCGCAATTAAGGACTTCCAACAAATAAATTATCCAATCTTGTGGGGTGGACAGCGTTCGACTGAGCGCTCACGCCGAAGTTTTGTCCGCCTTTGGCTACGGGCGGGCGAGACGCCCACCCTACAAGAAATAGTTGAGTATTTTTTATTTGGAAGTCCCTAACATCAAATCTAGAATACTACCAACCTGCTTACTTTAATGCTTGGTTAAGTTGTCAGTACCTTGATTCCTAAGAGCTTCCACTTCTCTTTCTAGCTTGTCTATTGCTTTCTCCTGCTCTTGCACAACTTTAGTGAGAACAGCCACAACATCCATTGAGGATAAACCCTTACGATCTTTAGTCGCCACTAAAGCTGGTACATCCTCCGCAATAAATCCTACATGCTTTTCAGCTTTATCTGCTTTATATGCAAAAGTGACAGGATTTAGCTGTTGTAGGGTATCTTTAGCACTTGCCAAAGGTAGAGCGGAGATATCTTCTTTGTAATCACGACTTGATGCATTTGTCCACACACCACCAAAGCTTACATAAGCACCACTACCCATTTGTAGGGGAAAGTTGGGATTTGCCTCGCCGATACCAACATTGCCCTGTCTACCACCTGTTTGCAACAACACATCATAATTTACATTATCTGTACGTAAGTAAAGGTTACCTGAGGGGCCATCAGTGAAAATGTAGTTAGTTTTAAAACCATTTGATAATTCAATAACCGCCGCGTTATTCGAGTCAGATTTAATTACTCGAAATCTACGACCTATAATATCGCTAGTTATTTGTGCTGTCACAGGGTTTGAGAAAATACCAAAGCTTATTCCTAAACCGATAGACAACAATACTCCTAAAAGAAGTAACTTAACTTTACTTTTCCTAAATAGCTGATTGACTGATAAAAATCCTGCTGATTTGAAGCTCATCATTATGCTCCTTATGTAAACCTGTAGCCGCAATATAGCGTTTCTCAGTTGAGTGCAATACAGACCTAACCCCGAGCCCCTTCCCTACTAGCGTTGGGGAGTAAGATTCAAAGCCTCTCTCCTTTTAGGAGAGAGGTTTGGAGAGAGGTCAAAGTGTATTGCTTCCATTCGAGAAGCGCAATATTATAATATTACTTATGAACGAGATTTTACGTATATTATTGTGACTTTGATTGTACTGCTTGGATTGCTGCACAGTCTGATTGGAGAATATCTATAAATAAGTTGATTTCACCTCCAGAATCACAATTTTGCCATTGATTTAGTTTTGTAATGCAAATTTCGTGACTGTGGTTGAGTTGGAACAGGAGAACCAGAAGGAATTTTATCACGCCATAGGATCAAAGGAATACAGAAAAGTCCCAAAATAATTACTACTCCAGTCATTATCCAAACCATTAACCGAGTTGGTCTATAGTTCCCTTGTTCAATTTGCCAGAAAACTTGATTGTATCGCCACGCAGCTAACACAATTGTGAAAATTCCCGAAATTACCAAAGCAACACCCAAATTTTCAGAATTAGATAATGGATTTACATGAGGTTCTTGTTGAGTAATGGCATGATTAAGCTGGCGCAGAAATATACCAAATCGGGCAATAGCAATTCCAAAGCTAATCAATGCAATAGAAGTGCGTAGCCAAGCTAGAAAGGTACGTTCGTTCGCTTGATGCTCCCTTTGACGGTCAATTTTTGGTATTTTATCCATGAGTATCTTCTGACGCCAAGTTTCCCTTGATGAATAGCATTAACTAGTAAAAGAGCAAACAAGTCCAGTGAGAATTATCAGAAGACCCCAAGCGATCGCTAGAATCTTTACAATATTAAATAAGGTAAAGATATATATCAGAGTCAAAATCAATGGCACTATTCGGATTTGGCAAAAAAGCAGTTATGCCCACACCTGAGGAAGCTTTGCCAGGAAGGGCACAGTCTATGTCAGTACCCGCTCATCATTATGTCAATAAGAATCCCTTACAAGCTCCTTATCCCGATGGATTAGAGAAGGCAATTTTTGGCTTGGGCTGTTTTTGGGGTGCAGAACGCAAATTCTGGCAACTTAAGGGAGTTTACACCACCGCAGTCGGTTACGCTGCTGGGTTCACACCCAACCCCACTTATGAAGAGGTATGTAGTGGGCGAACCGGTCACAATGAAGTGGTGTTGGTTGTGTTTGATCCCAAAGTCATTAGTTATTCTGAACTACTCAAAGTCTTCTGGGAAAGCCACAATCCCACCCAAGGGATGCGCCAAGGTAATGATGCTGGCACTCAATACCGTTCAGGAATTTATGTATATTCCGAAACTCAAAAGCAACTAGCAGAAGCATCGCGGGAAGCTTATCAGCAAGCTCTCAACGATGCAGGTTATGGCAAGATTACTACAGAAATCTTGGATGCGCCAGAATTCTACTACGCTGAAGCTTACCATCAGCAATACCTGGCTAAAAATCCTAACGGGTATTGTGGTTTAGGAGGGACAAACGTATCTTGTCCCGTGGGTGTAGTTGAATCGCAGGTTAGTAGTTAGAAATGGAGTTGGTAGGGTAGTCAACTTACAGCTATTTTCAGGTAAATAGACCACGCGGTAGGGGTTTAGCATTGCTCATTGGTGTCAACTTAAGCTAGAAATAGCTTAACTGTTGGCTTCCTCGCCCGCCTCGAACTAAAGTTCTTTGGCTTTTAGCTAAAGTCTACTGAAGTAGACTAAAGATTTTTGGCTATATTTAGTCATCTGAAGATGACTTTCGCTATTAGCAAGGAACTTCAGTTCCTTGCGGGACATAGCTTTTACGTTAAGTTGACACGTATGAGCATTGCGCTTTACCCCTACGATAGATGTGGTTCAAATACATGAAAACTGCTGTAACCCACATTCCGCACCCTAAACTGTCACAGAGGGAAATTACGGGGAAAAAAAGTCCAAGTGAGAATAAAAACAAACATTCTTAGTCAAAAAAGACATTTGAGCAGCGATGAATGACCAAGAATGGCATCAAAACGGGTTGTCAATAAGGAGCAATAAGAACTGATGGTAGTGGGAGAAAGTCTGAAATAAATAAATAAATGAAGATGTTAAAGACTGAAATCATAAATTAGACTAATGAATTGAAGTGACAAACCTAAATTATTGACATAGTAAATTAGAGCTATTAATCAACGGGATTAGCTCATTATGCTGTGGAAATTAAATTAATAGAGAGAAGAATTAGGTAACTAATTGATAGTAACCTAGACAATCATCTGGGAAAAGATTCAAGATAAAATCCCTATCTTGAGTCCAATTAGAGATGTATTTTTCGTTGTGAAGTTCAACTAAATGAATAAAATATTGGTATGTCTCCATCTCCTGAACATATTAGTTCTATGATAAATTGTTTTAAATCCGGTCTCTGGTCACGGGAATAACCGTAGGTTATGGTGATTTCTTTATTGCATTTTACTACTAATTCTTCTAAGTCTTGGGTATTGACTGTTTGTTGATTCTCAAATATTACTTCTGGTAAACTGGTATTGTATTCCCCCTTCGGGTTCGGCAGTCGCTCATGGGGGAAACCCCCAAGACCGCGCTGCCTCACCATGTACGTGCATTGATGATGAGCGGAGCCGGAGACGCTCCGCCTCCGGTCTAAGTGTTATGTTGACAGTGATACACCAAATTTTTGGGCAGCTTTTAAGGCGATTATAAAAAATATTGTATCCAGTCCTTTTATAAATAGTTTATCCATGACTCTCCCTAGTTTATCGTCGTTGAGATATTCTGGTTTTACTCCTGCTCCTATTAAATGCTCACAGGCTATTGTTTCAAAACTTTGTCAGCTTTTTGTTGATGTGTGACAGTTAGGGTGCCGAAGGTGGGCTGTAACGTGAGTTCAACGAACCTCTCCCTGCCTTGAACTAAAGTTCAAGTCTGTCCCTCTCCGACTCGGAGAGGGATAGGTTTTTCTTATAGGACTTATGCAAAATTACACGCTGTAGGGGCAATTCATGAATTGCCCCTACCTAAAAATGACGGTTTCAGTTTCTTAGGGTGTGTTAGCGATGTCTACGACGGGCTACGCCTACGCGTAAAATACCGAAAGTATTGGGATAGTGCGTTAGCCAAGGACATAACGCACTTACAAGATTATGAATTACGAATTAAATGAGCTAGGTGCTTTAAGACTTTCAGGACAATATATATATCATCACGACTATCTAAAGCAAACAAATCAGATAGAGCATATTGTGGAGTTTCAGTTTTTAGCAGTTTGATAAATCTAAATTCATTACCATTGGTGATAAAGCCAAAAACAGGTTTAGCCGAAGTTGCATCTGCCAACATATAAGCCAATGCTTGTGAAATTGCTGGCACTAACGAATAATCTGCTCGTTTTGCCTCAATAACGAGAACCCAAAATGGAGGATGCAACACCAATATGTCAATACGTCCTCTGATAATCGTGCCTTCGTCTTCAGAAGAGATTTTTACCTCTTGTTCTGAGGCAATGTAGAAAGGCGGTTGATAAAAACCTCCTAGACGCAATAGTGGAGATAGCACCACCATTTTGACTACAGGTTCCAAAATAGGATATTTCGATAGATGCAAATATCCTGCCTTGACTTCGTTGAGAGATTCCTTTTCTAAGTCACTCAACTCAGGTAAATTATGCCGCCATTCTGAAAAAAAATCTTCGTCGTCTGCAAGTTGTAGTCCAAATTCATCAATCAGTTGGGCTAGGGTGATATCTTTTCCTTGAAGAATTTGAACCATTTGTTAAACCCTTAGAGGATGTTTTAAAAGTTTTGGGCGAATATAATTCGCTACTACACAAGCTCTCGTCCACCTCCGTGAACTAACACAAAATCAAGGATTTCAAACCCACGGAGGTGGGTTTCGTCTGTGTAGACGCGATTTCCAATCGCCCAGGTGAGTAATATATTAGACTTTTCAAACAACCTCTTATACTTATCTGCCTAAAAAATCTTCCCTTGATATTTACCCTCATACTGCCTT
>NZ_JAIVFR010000011.1 GCF_020829685.1 Nostoc sp. CHAB 5715
AAGTACATTTTTTAACCTTACCCCCAACCCCTCTCCAAAGCATCGGAGAGGGGAGTGTTTGCGTTAGCAAATACGGGGTGAGGTTATGACTGTGTTGCACCCAAATGAAAATTGCTATAGACTTTTATGTACTGAAGCAATCAGCATTGACACCTAAATATATCGCTATGAATCCTTAATTTATCCAGTGGCAATCGATAGCAAAAGATATTTCATTAAAGCTACAGCAAGAAACTAATCCTAATCTCTTAGGCGTTTTAAAGTGCTGTTCTGTCTTAGAAACTAAAGGCTTGATTGTTATACAAGCAACATGTATCGCCCAAACACCCCAAAAATAACGCTTTTATGTCCTTTAGTTAGCTTGCCACCAGTGATAACTAGCTGCGATGCGTGAGGCTAATCTACACTGGAATAAGGGAATGTGTGTTTAGCTAACTTAGATGTTTGAGGCTAAGGAGTTTAGTCATACCTTCTCGGTGTTGGTTATGAAGTGCTTACCTCGTGTGGTAAAACTTAACTTAAATTCTGTCAGTTACTAACGGAGTTGATAGGAATGGGTAACTTTATTATTTTTGCCTTGATAGTAGTTTACGGAGGCGGCGTTTGGAAGTTTTGGAATGGGTTTGGACGAACTAATTTTAATCCAACTTTGACCAATCGCATTGGTTTGTCTTTGCTATGGCCAGCTTTGTTTATTACAAATCAATCCTATCGTCGAAACTTTAGAAAGGCGTTGAAGGGCTAGAGTTTACTATTAAGTTTAAAGTCATCTGAACTTGATGGTGTCATATATCCCAATATAAATCTAACACACCAACCCCCTTTCCCTAATAGGGAAAGGGGGTTGTGTTTGCTCATCCAAAAAGGAGAGGAATTAGGGGAGGGATAAGTTCGTAGTTTTTACAAGTGCAATCCGTTAGCAGTTGGGAAGTAGTGTAGCTGATGAATTTACGAATTATTTATTTGGTTAGCAGATGGATTGCTGCACCTACGGCTGCACCATCAACAGCATTCCCAAGGGTATCTTTGCTATCACCAGTAATTACGCCAGTCACTGCGCTAGCGCCTGCACCGACTCCGATATCTTGAACAACGTTCCGGTTACGGCGATTGTTTCTTAGACCATTTGCACCATTGACAGCTGCACCAGTGACACCACCTTTAACAGCATTGTCTAATACACGACCATTTCCCCTAACTGCTCCGGTTACTACATTGGTAACAGCCCCAATACCTGCATCTCTTAATACTCGGTCATCAGCCGCAGCTGGTTTAGCAGGAATTATAGTGACACCAGCTAAACTTGCAGCCATGAGGCTGGGTAGAAGTGTGCGCTTTAGGATATTATTCATTGTGTTACCTTCTCAAAACATCAAACAATTCGATAAATCTAAAGTTACTGGAGTCAGAGAAAATAATATTTTTTCAAATTGGACAACAGCAACTATCTATTGTTTGAGGACATATACATAATCGCATTTATAAAATCATAACTGCATCCACTGAAAGCATGAATATAGATTAAGCCTTGAGAAGGCCTTGCTGATTTATTAGGCGATACTAGAGATTACACATTGACAAAATAAACTAAGTATGTATTGTAGATTTTTAGGTATGAAAGTTTCATTTTTTCAGTACTAGCAAGCGATTTCTGATGATAAATCGCGTACTGTTTACCCTATCTAACTAAAGATAGTTGACAAAATAACTAAACTAATTCATCGGGGTTAATATTTAATTCTCTTAGTTTAGCAGCCAATCTGGCAAAGACTCTAACATATTGTCACAAGCATCTATATATCGAAGATTTTGTAAATTCCCAATGCTTTCTGGTAAATCTCTTAAAAGATTTCCTCTGATATTTAATAATTCAAGACTTTTTAATTCACCAATACATTCTGGCAAAGACGTAAAGTCACCATCTTCAAGAGAAAGATATTTTAAGTCTTTAAAATTCCCGATTGCATCAGGTAATTGATGTAATTGGCTATTCATGCAAATTTCTAAATATTCCAGCTTATCAAGATTACCAATTGTATCAGGTAATGATTGGATTGCTGTTTCTTTAATTGTAAGATGTGTCAAAGCTTTAAGCTGTCCAATACTATCAGGAAGTTTATTTATAGAAAGACCTCTTATACAACCTTGTATTTCTAGTTTCTTAAGATTTGTCAGATTTCCTATGGTGTTAGGTATTTCTTTGAGCCAATAACAATCACAAATATCTAGTTCCTCTAAACTTGTGAAATTGCCAATACTATCAGGTAAATATTCCACATCGCGGCAATCGTAAATTTGAAGTTCTCTTAATTTAGGTTGATAATTAATAAACTTTTCAAGTTGTTCTAGAGTTTATGCAGTCGGAACATAAGTCATATAGATCAGTAAATAATCATTAATAGTTAGCTTAAAATCTACTTACCGAACCTCTTATTTCTAAGAATCTGTTGATAGCCAATTCTCCAAGACTAGTCCTTCAATTCGCAGCAAGTCAAAATCATTAGAAACCAAAATTAATCCGCGTATGATCGCAGTTGCTGCTATGAATATATCTTGCTCTTGGATAGTTTGACCTCTGCGTTTTAAATCTACATGAATTTCGCAGGCTTTTTCAAGAATTGCAATACCATCTAAAAACAAAATTTGATATCTATGGCAGAACAAACTAAAGTCAGCTGATTGCCTTGTAGCATTGATAGCTAAAAGTCCCCGTTTGACCTCATAATAAGTGATGCAGCTAATAAATATGTCTTTTTGGAGACGGCGTGCTTCTCGGAACTTATTGTCTACATTGACGTTCTTTTTGAGAATATAGCTGACAATGTTTGTATCAAGTAAATAAGTCACTTTGTCTATTTTCTTTTTACTGCTTCATCGTACATTTTTATTTGCTCTGGCGTCAAATCATTTAAAGTACCTGAAACAGCTTCTAAAACTAGGATACTATCAATTCTACGTGTTAAATCATCATCTTTAATCGCTCGCATTTCTTCTGGTGAAAATTTACCAAACAGGTCTACCAGCATTTCAATCATTTCCCATTTTTTTAATTTCACCAAGTACAAGCTATTGCTTTTAAATAGGTTGTCTACAATTGGCGATATCCGGTTAGTAAGTTCTTGATGATAGCTAGAAACTTCTTGCATAACTTCCTCCCAATATTTAACTAATTACCTCAATTATAAACAATCCTCCTCAGCGCTCCTTTGCGTAAAAAAAAGGTGGACAAGATGCCCACCCTACAAAATTTTAAGAATATTCTGTTGCTATTAACCCAACAATTGTTTAGCCTTAGCTAATACATTATCAACGCTAAAGCCAAACTTCTCTAAACAAACACCACCTGGAGCCGAAGCACCAAAGCGATCAATACTAACAGTATCGCCTTCAGTACCCACATATTTGTGCCAACCGAAACTAGCGCCAGCTTCTACAGATAAACGCTTGGTGACAGCTTTTGGCAGAATGGATTCTTTATAAGCCGCATCCTGTGCTTCAAACAGTTCCCATGAAGGTAGCGAGACAACACGAACTTTCTTACCTTCAGCCTTGAGTTTTTCGGCTGCGCCTACGGCGAGGCTCAGTTCTGAACCAGTACCAATTAGGATGATATCAGGTGTACCTTCGCTATCCACCACAGTGTATCCACCCTTTGCCACACCCTCAACCGATGTACCTGCCAAGTTGGGGACAGGTTGACGGGTGAACGCCAACAGAGATGGAGCATTTTGCTTCGCTTTCTCGATCGCTATTTTATAAGCACCAGAGGTTTCGTTACCGTCTGCGGGACGAAACACTAATAAATTAGGAATAGCTCGTAAGGAAGCTAGAGTTTCAATGGGTTGGTGTGTCGGGCCATCTTCACCTTGTCCAATGGAATCGTGGGTCATCACCCAAATCACCCCAGCTTGGGAAAGGGCGGATAAGCGGATGGCAGCACGCATATAGTCTGTGAAGATCAAGAAGGTAGCACCGTAGGGGATTAATCCTGAAGCGTGCAGCGCTATCCCATTACAGATTGCGCCCATACCATGTTCCCGTACCCCAAAGTGGATGTTGGGATTTTCGTAGTGCCCTTTTTGGAAGTCGCCTTTACCCTTGATTTCAGTCAAGTTGGAGTGGGTTAAGTCAGCCGAACCACCAATCAATTCAGGTAAAACCCCCGCCAGTTTATTGAGGCAGGTTTCTGAGTGTTTGCGGGTGGGCGCTGCTTTGTCTTCGGGGGTGTAGGTGGGTAGTACCTTATCCCAACCGTCGGGTAGCTTGGCGCTTAGGTAACGTTCAAATTCAGCCGCTTCTTGGCCATACTTAGCTTTGTAGTCGGCAAATGTTTTGTTCCATTCGTCTTCGTAGCCTGCACCGCGCTCAACTGCTTTGCGTGTGTGGTTGAGGGCCTCTTCGGGTACTACGAAAGGCTCGTATTCCCAACCCAAATTTTTTCGAGTCAAGGCAATTTCGTCTCCACCAAGGGCAGCGCCGTGAACACCAGCAGTGTTTGCTTTATTGGGGGAACCGTAACCAATAATGGTTGTTACTTTTATGAATGAAGGCTTATCGGTGACAGCTTTGGCTGCTTCAATTGCTTTGGCGATCGCTTCTAAATCCGTGTTACCATCTTCAACGTGTTGGACGTGCCAACCGTAAGCTTCAAAGCGCTTGGAAACATCTTCGGTGAATGCCACATCTGTGGAACCGTCGATGGAAATGTGGTTGTCGTCGTACAGAGCGATGAGTTTGCCTAATCCCAAGTGTCCTGCAAAAGAAGCAGCTTCCCCGGAAATTCCTTCCATGTTACAACCGTCACCTAAAATTACGTAGGTGTAATGGTCAACAATCTTGGCATCGGGTTTGTTAAATTTAGCGGCAAGGTGTGCTTCGGCGATCGCTAAACCAACTCCATTGGCAATTCCTTGACCCAAGGGGCCAGTTGTGACTTCCACGCCTGGGGTCATGAAGTTTTCAGGGTGTCCGGGGGTTTTAGATTCCCATTGACGGAATTGTTTGATATCTTCAATGGTGACGCTATCGTAGCCTGTCAAATACAGTAGGGCGTACTGCAACATCGAGCCATGACCGGCAGACAAGACAAAGCGATCGCGGTTAAACCATTTGGGATTCTTGGGATTAAACTTCAAAAAGCGATCCCAGAGGACAAAAGCCATCGGAGCCGCGCCCATTGGTAGTCCTGGGTGTCCCGATTTTGCTTTTTCTACGGCATCAACAGCCAAGAAGCGGATCGAGTTAATAGCCAGTTCTTCGACGGACAATTCTTTAGCGGATTGGGTTGCAACAGTCATAATCTCTTGTTTTTAACGACGGGTTAGCACTCTTCGTAGCTTCTCTTACTGGGGTTATTTTAGATTCCCCACAGTATCCTCATCATCCCACTCCCGCTTGTTGATGGACAAGCGGGATCTCCTGAGTTTCTGGTGATAAATCAAGCTGATAATTGGGTCATGCTGAACGCTTAAGTTATATCGGAATGATATCTATGATACTTTGGGCATGGGGCATGGGGCATTGGGCATGGGGCATGGGGCATTGGGCATGGGGCATGGGGCATTGGGCATTGGTTATTAATTCTTGTCCCTCACTTCCTCATCCCCCTCATCCCCCTCATCTCCCCCTGCTCCCTGCTCCCCTGCCTCCTGCCTTCTTTTAGACGTATTTCTTAAAGGCCAGTGTGACATTATGACCGCCAAACCCAAAAGAATTGGATATTGCCACCTCGACTTTTTGAGCGCGGCTATAGTTAGGCACGTAATCTAAATCACACTCTGGATCGGGATTTTCCAGATTGATTGTCGGTGGAATTTGGTCATTAGCGATCGCCAATACTGTTGCGACTGCTTCAATACCTCCAGAACCGCCCAATAAATGACCTGTCATCGATTTGGTGGAGCTAATTGCTACCTTATAGGCATGTTCTCCCAAAGCTTTTTTGATTGCTGAGGTTTCAGTTGAATCATTAGCTGGGGTACTAGTGCCGTGAGCATTAATATAGCTAATCTGTTCGGGAGTTATATTGGCATCTTTGAGCGCTAGTTCTATTGCTCTAGCTGCTCCGGGTCCACCAGGGACGGGGGAAGTGATATGGTAAGCGTCACAGGTCATACCATAGCCGATCATTTCGGCATAAATGTGAGCGCCGCGACTGAGGGCGTGTTGCAGTTCTTCGAGAATTAAAATTCCTGAACCTTCACCTAATATAAATCCGTCGCGATCGCGGTCAAAGGGACGGCAAGCTCTATACGGATCGTCATTGCGAAAAGAGAGGGCTTTGCAAGCGGCAAACCCAGCCATTGATAATGGTGTCACAGCGGCCTCTGTTCCGCCGCAAATCATCGCCTGGGCATATCCCCCTTGAATTAAGCGAAAAGCATCGCCTACAGCGTTAGAGCCAGCAGCGCAAGCAGTTACAGGGCAGGAATTTGGCCCTTTAGCACCCGTGTGAATTGCCGTTAATCCTGCTGCCATATTGGCGATCATCATCGGTATCATGAATGGACTACAGCGATCGGGCCCACGGTTGAGGTAGATAGTTTGCTGGTCTTCTAATACCTTAATACCACCAACGCCAGAACCGATCATGACACCTACCTGTTCTGCATTCAGTTCATTAATAACTAACTGCGCGTTAGCTAGAGCCTGTTTTGCTGCCGAAACCCCAAATTGGGCAAATCGATCCATGCGCTTGGCCTCTTTGCGCTCCAAGTAATCGTGTGGATCGAAGTTTTTTACTTCACCAGCAATGCGGCAATCATGGCGAGACGCATCAAAAAATGTGATGCGGTCAATGCCATTACGTCCACTCAATAATCCATCCCAATATTCTGTTGCTGTGTTACCGATAGGTGTAATCGCGCCAACACCAGTTACAACAACGCGTTTACGTGTATAATCTGTCATGATTCAGTTAAAGGTGGCGAAAAAGCAGCAGGCATTAAATAGTGCTGAGTTTCGAGTCCTGAGTTCTGAGTTTTGGAAGCACCCAAAGATGGAGAAAACTCCGAACTTTTGCCTCCGAAAACTCTAACTCCTAAACCCTGTACAGACGCGATTAATCGCATCTCTAATTCAGCACTCAGTGAAAAGTCAAAGCAGTGATTTTTGCCTAGATGCCCAGAGGGGGCGAGACAAAGCCATCTAAACTTCAAAGACTCAAAACTTTTTTAAGCTGATGCGGTAACTTTGTTATTGATGTAATCTACTGCGTCTTGAACCGTTAAAATCTGCTCGGCAGCTTCGTCGGGAATTTCGATATCAAATTCTTCTTCCAAGGCCATCACCAGTTCAACGGTATCCAAGGAATCTGCTCCTAGATCGTCCATAAACTTGGACTGGGGAGTGATTTTGTCAGCATCTTCGACACTCAATTGTTCGGCGACGATTTTTTTGACCTTATCAAAAAGTTCCGTTTGGCTCATAAATAATAAAAGTCCTTGACCAGTTGCTAGGTTCTGCTCTTTATGGGAAACATTGTTTTGAGCATATACATCTTATCGTCAAGCGCGATCGCCCGTATACTACCAAGGGTTTTTCTGTTAGAAAATCCCTCCCCTTACTCAAAAGAATCGGGTAAGTTTTCTTAGAATTGGGTATAGGAGCGGACTATACCATTGCCAACAGCATGTAAATTTCGATTGTCCAATTATTGCTAACTTTTTTTACAATGTCTCGCTCAGTATTTACAGCCTTGCTAGCAATCAGAATATATAGACGCTGCGGCTTTGAACCTAGACGGTTAAAGAGATGGTGAACGTCAAACATCAGAACTTAGATGCTAACAAGGAATAATAAAACAATTATTGTTTAGAGCGATCGCTCTAACCCAAACATACCTCTATGCTATCTCAGACACTCAAATACGCTTACTTTCCTGGATGTGTTGCTCAAGGGGCATGTCGGGAACTTTACCAGTCAACTCAAGCGCTTACCCAAGCACTGGGTATTGAACTGGTTGAACTTAAAAAAGCTGCCTGCTGCGGTTCTGGCACATTTAAAGAAGATTCTAAACTGCTAGAAGATACAGTCAATGCTAGAAATATTGCCCTAGCAGAAGAATTAAATTTGCCTTTACTTACCCATTGCAGCACTTGTCAAGGTGTTATCGGTCATGTCAACGAACACCTGAAAGAATGTAAGACTTCTGACCCTGCGTACATTCAACAGGTTAATGGCTTGCTGCACAAAGAAGGCTGTTCGCCTTATCGCGGCAGTACCGACGTTAAACATCTTCTCTACGCCTTGGTAACAGATTACGGTTTAGAGGAAATTACCAAACGTGTTACCCGGAAGTTAACTGGATTAAAATGTGCGGCTTTTTATGGCTGTTATCTCCTCCGCGCCCAAAAATCTATGCCCTATGACGACCCTTTCCAACCGGAAGCGATGGAAAATATGTTTCGGGCGGTGGGTGCAACACCAATTTATTACCGAGGGCGGACACAATGTTGTGGTTGGCCCCTGGCTAGTTATGCCACTACCCAATCTTTCAAGATGGCGGGGATGCATATTCAGGATGCGTTGACATCTGGTGCTGACTGTATAGTTACACCTTGTCCTCTGTGCCACTTAAATTTAGATTCGCGTCAGCCAGAGGTGGAAAAGGTTATTGAGCAAAAGTTAGGTTTACCAGTGCTGCATTTATCCCAGTTGATTGCTTTGGCACTTGGGGTTAGTCCAAAAGAACTGGGTTTAGAACGCCACGTTGTTTCCACAAAGCCAGTGTTGGATAAATTAGGATTTTAGTTTGTTTTGGCCAGTTGCTACAACGGGGAGACAGCCCGTTGGGCGGCTGTGCTGACTTGAAGGAACATCCCCGCTACGCGTCTACTAAATTACTTTTGAACACACCCAACAATGAAATTCAGTGAAATCCTCCGCCAATTTGGTGATGCCGCTACCAATCATAATTTGACTAACAACCCAGACCATGACCCAGAAATTATAGGGGTAGCAGCCATTGATGAAGCTATTATCGGTACTCTCAGCTATGTAGAAGGGGCAAAATTTGGGTCTTTTATCGGCAAGACCAATGCTAGTGCTTTAATTTTGCCCCAGGATGAAAAATTACAAGTGCTTGCACAAGAAAGCGGTATTGTCTGGCTAGCAACCCCAGATCCGCGATTATTGTTTGCCAAAGCGATCGCCCTTTTTTACCAACCATATCGCCCCGTCCCAGAAATTCATCCCACTGCTGTGATTCACTCCAGCGCAAAAGTTGGTAGCGATGTTTACATTGGCCCCCATGCTGTGATTCAACAAGGGGTAGAAATAGGCGATGGCGCAATTATTCATCCCAATGTGGTGATTTATCCAGATGCCAAAATAGGCGATCGCACCACCTTACACGCTAACTGTACCATCCACGAACGCACCCGCATCGGTGCAGATTGTGTGATTCACAGTGGTGCTGTCATTGGTGCAGAAGGCTTTGGTTTTGTTCCTACTCGTACCGGTTGGTTGAAAATGGAACAATCTGGCTATACAGTCTTAGAAGATGGCGTGGAAGTTGGCTGCAACAGTGCCATTGACCGCCCAGCCGTTGGAGAAACACGGGTCGGCTGCAATACAGTAATTGATAACTTAGTGCAAATAGGTCACGGTTGCCAAATTGGCGCAGGCTGTGCGATCGCAGGTCAGGCTGGCATGGCCGGGGGTGTTAAGCTGGGAAATCGCGTTATTTTAGCTGGACAAACAGGAATAGCCAATCAAGTGAAAATCGGAGATGGAGCGATGACATCTGCTCAAACTGGAATTCACAGCGATGTTGCACCAGGAGAAGTTGTCTGCGGATCTCCAGGCATTCCTTACAAACTATATCTTAAGGTATGTGCTGTTTATAATCGGTTGCCAGATATGTATCAATCGCTAAAACAATTGCAACGTAAATCCAAAAATAGCAATGAGTGAAGGGGGCAGGGGGCAGGGGCAGGGGAGGCGAGTATAAAAGACTCGTCCACGAGTATTAAAGACTCATTCACGAGTATCAAAGACTCGTCGGCGAGTAAAAAAGACTCATTCACGAGTATCAAAGACTCGTCGGCGAGTAAAAAAGACTCATTCACGAGTATCAAAGACTCGTCGGCGAGTATCAAAGACTCGTCCACGAGTAAAAAAGACTCATTCACGAGTATCAAAGACTCATTCACGAGTAAAAAAGACTCATTCACGAGTATCAAAGACTCATTCACGAGTATTAAAGACTCATTCACGAGTATCAAAGACTCATTCACGAGTAAAAAATTTAATGAGACAGACCACTAGTCTTTAGTTGCCATTGCTACACCTGCTAAATAGCTGGTTGTCCAAGCACTTTGGAAGTTAAACCCACCAGTAACGCCATCAATATCTAAGATTTCTCCGGCAAAATAAAGACCAGGAACTAACCTACTTTCCATCGTCTTAAAGTTGACTTCTTTGAGGTTGACACCGCCACAGGTAACAAATTCTTCTTTAAAGGCTCCTTTGCCACTGATTAAATATTGTCCCTGAGTAAGTTCTTGCAACAGTTTATTTAAGGTTTTACTAGATATTTCTGCCCAACGGTCTTCTGTGGTAATGCCTGCACGGGCAATGATATATTGCCAGAGACGATGGGGGAGATCAACGCCGCGATGCAATGCGATCGCTTTCTTTCCCCATTCATCCTTAACTGCTAAAACTTTTTCTCGCACTTGTTCTTGTTGCAATTGGGGCAGCCAATTAATCAATAATGTGGCTTGATAGCGGTTTTCGTGCAGAACTCTCGCACCCCAAGCAGAAAGCTTCAGAACTGCGGGGCCACTCAAACCCCAGTGGGTAATTAGTAATGGGCCAGTTTGTTGTAATTGGGATTTTCCGCCCAGAGATAACCGCAATTGCACAGGGTTAACGCTAACTCCAGCTAAAGCCCGCAATTGAGGATCAGCAATGTTGAAGGTAAATAGAGAGGGTACTGGCGGTTCTATTTGATGACCTAACTCTTGGACAATTTTATAACCTACAAGACTGCTGCCGGTCGCAAGAAGTAGGCGATCGCATTTAATCGGATCTCCCGACTTCAGCAGAATATCAAACCCCCCATCTGCTGCGGTCACTGAAGTTACGTGTGTACCGATACGGAGTTTGACTCCAGATGTCGCCATCGCTTTAATCAGACATTCTACAATGGTTTCTGAAGTGTTGGTGACAGGAAACATTCGGCCATCGCCTTCAGTTTTTAGATAGACTCCACCAGCAGCAAACCAAGCTACTGTATCTTGAGGCCCAAACCGAGTTAAAGCACCCCGCAAGGCTTTTGCACCTCTAGGATAATTTTGCACTAACTCCTTAGGTTCAAAGCAAGCGTGAGTAACGTTGCAGCGTCCGCCACCAGAAATTAGCACTTTCGCTAGGGGTTGGCGACTGGCTTCAAGTAAAGTAACTTGGGCATCAGGATTGGCTTTAGCACAAGCGATCGCGCCAAAAAATCCTGCTGCCCCACCCCCAATAACTACGATTCGTAACGGTAGCAAGTTCTAAAATTTCTCAATAGCACGTACTTTACTAGGCTAGCCGTTATCTTCACTATTCAACTAGTTCAAATTGATCTTTTGTCGCACCACAAGTCGGACATACCCAATCATCTGGTATATCTTCAAAGGGTGTTCCGGGTGCTATGTCGCTATCTGGATCGCCTACTTCTGGGTCATATTCATAGCCGCAAACAGTACATATATACTTTCTCATGTTCGTTTCCTTTAGTAAATTGTTGGCATTGCTTCAGTATTAAATACTTCTGGTAGTTAGTCATTAGTCATTAGTCATTAGTCATTAGTCATTAGTCATTAGTCATTAGTCATTAGTCATTAGTCATTAGTCATTAGTCCAAGAGAAACCACGCCCACCCAACGGCAAAGCTCAAGGCATCCCTTGGGACATGGTTTGAATTAGTTCGATATAAGAAAGTTTTTTTCGCCCAGGAGTGGCGCGGTATATACCAAAAACTCTTGTATCTTAGACCAATACTTCGACTACGCTCAGTACAAGTGACCAATGACAAATGACAAATGACAAATGACAAATGACAAATGACCAATGACAAATGACAAATGATTAAAAACGCCACCAAGTCCTTTGAGCATAACTGATTATCCCAATGGCGATCGCCCCTAGTAGCAGTAGCCAAATTATTCCACCTGGAATAAAAGTGAGAATACCAAAGCCTCTCAGTACCCAAACGGCTACGCTAATGCCAAGAAGGATACCGAAAATCTGGATTAATCTACGATTTAAAGAAGATTGACTCACCTACTTTTCCTCTCAACTCAACAGAGATTACACTTGATATTGACAATAAAATATGAAGTTCCGATGAAGTTGCAGTTTCATCAGAAATAACACGTAAAAATCGAGAGATGCTATGCAAACGTTAGGGTAAGGTACTTGATATTAGGTCGTGTTTGTGCCATTCTAGCTGTTAATAACTTAGTTTTTAATTTATAAATACCGTTATTATAAAGTTTACTTAAATATTGATTGTGTTAATTGTGATAAGAACTACAGTTTTTCCAGTAAGATAACTGAAATAATTACCAAAAAACTCGCCGTTTCTGTAAAGGATAGGCATTACACTGGAACTAAAATTTAATGGGTTGGAATCTAAATCAAGTTTTATGGCTTGTAGTTTCAACTCCATTTAGGTGGATGAGTTGAGGAGTAAGTAAAATCATGATGTCTGCGTCTCATATCTCAGACTCAATTATTGCAGGTTCAGATATGGCTTGGAATCAAGACAAGCAAAAGTTGCTGGTACAGGGTGAAATTTTAATAGAAACGCGATCGCACAAAACCTGGGGTGGCGCGGTGACAGCCTGGATGTATGTGCCGATGGTGCGATCGCAAGTCTGGCAGCAATTAACTGATTACCCCCGGTGGGTGCAATATTTTCCTGATATCACTAAAAGCGAAATATTACACAAAGGTGAAGTCAAACGCCTGTATCAAGCAGCACAAAAAGCCTTTTTCTTTTTCACGGCTCAAGTTGAAATTTACCTCAACGTTGTAGAAGTGCTGGGGCAACAAGTCCAATTTCGCATGGAAAAAGGGACGTTTGAGGATTTTAACGCTCATTTAGAACTCAAAGATTGCGGTAACGGCACAATGCTTGCTTATACTGTGCAAGCTACACCTATTATTCCAATTCCATCAATTTTCATTCAACAAGCAATGAACTTAGAGTTACCTGCAAATATGCGTAAAATGCGACAAGTACTTTGTAAAGGTCAGAATAATTCGTAATTCGTAATACTTCGGCTACGCTCAGTACAAGTTCGTAATTCGTAATTATTACCTTAACGAATGTTTCACAAAAAAACGCCGCTCTTGCTTGACTTGGGTTATATGTTGCACCTGCCTATACTGCCTGAGAATAAATTCTCTTTTCTTATAGCCCAAGTCTACTAAGCGTGGACTACAATAGGACTTACGCAAAATATCCCTCAAACTCTGATTTCTCCGTGTCGCGCCAGTTGCTACCCTACGGGAACGCTAAGAGCGAACAAGTCTCTTAACCGCAAGGGCGCACTGGCCTCTCTGCGCCTCTGCGGTTCGTTATTCCGTAACTCGTGCGTAAGTCCTATACAACCCTTACTTAGTCTTCTTTAGAAGACTTTAGCTATAAGCCTCAGAATTCATTCTGAGGCGGTCGTGGGGACTGGTGCAAGTTCTGACTTGGCGTTTTTTTGTGAAATGAGCTTCAACGAAGAGGGAAGAGGACAAGGAGAAAGCACTTGTTGCAAATTCTCACTCAAATCCCCTTGTTTCCCCAGCCTCTTTCTCAATTAGCTGGTAAACACCTCAGCAGGTAAGCGACTAAAAGAAAGACGCTCATTTTGCACATCTACAAAGATGGTGTTGCCGTCGGTGAATTCACCGCGCAAGAGCGCTTTAGCAATTTGAGTTTCTAACTCTCGCTGAATCGCCCGCTTCAGTGGACGCGCCCCATATACTGGGTCATACCCTACTTCGGCTAAAAAGTCAAGTGCAGTATCCGAGAGCTTGAGGAATATTTTGCGATCGCTCAATCTTTGCCGCAATCTTTCCAATTGCAATAGCACAATTTGGCGCAATTCCTTCTTATCTAAACCGTGGAAGATGATGATTTCGTCAATCCGATTCAGGAACTCTGGACGGAAGCTATTTCGCATTGCTTCCATCACCCGACGGCGCATTTCGTCGTAGTGAGTGTTATCTCCGGCGACATCGAGAATGTACTGCGAACCGATGTTGCTGGTCATGATGATAATAGCGTTCTTGAAGTCCACCTTATGACCTTGGGCATCAGTGACGCGACCATCATCGAGAATTTGCAAGAAGATATTAAATACATCGGGGTGTGCTTTTTCGATTTCGTCGAAAAGAATCACTGAGTAAGGACGGCGACGAATTGCTTCTGTAAGTTGTCCGCCTTCTTCGTAACCCACGTATCCTGGAGGCGCACCGATTAAACGAGAGACGGCGTGTTTCTCCATATACTCCGACATATCGATTCGCACCAGCGCATCTTCGCTATCGAACATATACGCCGCCAGCGCTTTCGCCAACTCGGTTTTACCCACACCCGTAGGCCCAAGGAAGATAAAGCTAGCAATGGGACGATTGGGATCAGCTAGTCCAGCCCGCGATCGCTGAATTGAATCCGCTACAGCTGTAACTGCTTCTTCTTGTCCAACCACGCGGCGGTGCAGTTCATCTTCTAAATGCAGCAGTTTTTCTTTCTCCGATTCCACCAACTTGCTAATCGGAATTCCTGTCCATTTAGAAATAATTTCGGCAATATCACCTTCCGTTACTTCTTCTCGTAATAGTGATTTACCACTTCTTTGAGTGTTTGTCAATTCAGCTTCTACTGCTTCCAATTGACGATGTAAACTGGTTAAATTGCCATATTTCAACTCCGCAGCACGGTTGAGGTCGTAGTCGCGTTCTGCTTGCTGAATCTCTAAGTTGACCCGTTCAATCTCTTTTTTAACAGATTGAATTTTGTCAATGATATCTTTTTCAGACTGCCATTGAGTATTCAGTGTTTTTTGTTCTTCTTTGAGATTGGCAATTTCTTTTTCCAGTCTTCCTAGACGTTCACGAGAAGCTGCATCGCTTTCTTTTTGCAGCGATAGCTTCTCCATTTCCAATTGCAGAATCTTGCGATCAATTTCGTCGAGTTCTTCTGGTTTGGAGGTAATCTCCATTTTTAATCTAGCGGCGGCTTCGTCTACCAAGTCAATGGCTTTATCAGGGAGGAAGCGATCGCTAATATAACGACTCGACAATACGGCTGCTGCAACTAAAGCACTATCAGAAATCTTCACCCCGTGGTGGTTTTCATAACGTTCTCTCAACCCTCGCAGAATCGAAATACTATCTTCTACACTGGGCTGATCCACATAAACTTGCTGGAAGCGTCTTTCTAGTGCGGCATCTTTTTCGATATATTTGCGGTATTCATCTAGGGTTGTCGCCCCAATACAGCGCAATTCGCCCCGCGCCAACATTGGTTTTAATAAGTTACCAGCATCCATCGCGCCTTGGCTTGCACCAGCGCCGACAACGGTGTGAATTTCATCAATAAATAAAACAATATTGCCGCCAGATTCAGTAACTTCTTTTAATACTGCTTTCAGACGTTCTTCAAATTCACCCCGAAATTTTGCCCCTGCAATCAAAGCACCCATATCTAAAGCGATTAGCTTGCGGTCTTTGAGGGATTGAGGTACATCACCTGCGATAATGCGTTGTGCTAATCCTTCGGCGATCGCAGTTTTACCAACACCTGGTTCACCAATTAGCACAGGGTTATTCTTAGTGCGGCGAGAGAGAATTTGGACAGTGCGACGAATTTCATCATCTCGCCCAATCACTGGATCGAGTTGACCTTTACGTGCAGCTTCTGTAAGGTCACGCCCATATTTTTCCAGTGCTTCGTATTTGCCTTCTGGATTTTGGTCGGTCACTTTTTGACTCCCTCGAACTTGTTTGATAATATTTTTGAGTTTGCCTTCGTCTAAACCAAACTCTTGGAATAAAGCTTTGCCAAAGCGGTCATCTTTAGCGTAAGCCAACAATAAGTGTTCAATTGAAATATATTCGTCTTGAAACTCTTTACGATATCCGTCTGCTCGATCTAGAAGTGTATCTAGGCTGCGTCCTAAGTAGACAGAACTGCTAGTACCAGATACTTTTGGCTGACGTTGGAAAAATTGCTCAGTGCGATCGCGCAGTTTTTGGAGGTTAACACCCGCTTTAGTGAGAATCCCAGTTGCTAGACCATCTTGTTCTAGCAGCGCTTTCATCAGGTGTTCACTTTCAATTTGCTGTTGTTGATATTGTTTAACAATATCGGGGGTATGGGCGATCGCTTCCCAGGCTTTTTCTGTAAATTGGTTAGGATTAGTAGGTTGCATAGGCTTTTTCAGGAACGTAGAGGCGCAGTGGCTTGTTGCAGGCTCGCCACCCCAAACACCAAGTAAATAAAATTTCTGTTCTCAATAGATATTGTATGAACAGCACAGCGATCGCCTAGATCGGTGTTCACGTCTTGTAAAAGTCGTATTTTCCCGTAGTTCCGATTTCCCATTTATTGTTGTGCTGTACAATTACAGAAACAAACTCAAGCGAATCCATAATTGTCGGGCTGCCACCTGAGAAGCACTGTTCATCTCCAAATATTCTATAGTGACTTTTCCAGAGGAAGTAATGCCTATAATCTTGCCAGATTGAGTATCAACCTGAAAATGCTCACTCCACTTATCCTGTCTGGGATGAAAGAAATTAACTTCAATGTTGGAAGCAGGCATAATGCCACTAATACGAGTTCCTTTACGGAGATTACACGAGCGACACGCAAGAGCTAAATTTGCTTCGTCATTTTCACCTTGCCGAGAGAGCGGGATGATATGCTCAACCTCAAACGGAAAGTTAAAGATTATTTCAGGGGCTTGGCAGTACTCGCAACGATGGTTGGCACGTTGTGCGATCGCAGCATAATACCGATTCACAAACTCTCTTGCTGTATCAATGCAGCTGTTCGGGCTGCTGCTGCTTTTAATTCAGCCTCAACCAAAGTATCCAGTTGTGCTTGTTGCTCTGGTGGCAATGCTTGCCCCTGATCTCGTGCTGATCGCCACAAACTCATCAATTCCGATAACCGTTTTTGTTGTTTAACACTGAAAAACGGGTCAGGGCTAAAGTTTTGAATGACAAGCAGTGCGCTGAACTCCGTTTCACCCAACTGAATAGTTAACGCATCTAGGGCTTGCCCCGCAGTTTTGCCAACAGAGTGCTTATCCCCTGCAATGGCGCGATAAGTTTTTTCACCATCAGCATCAAAGATTGGCAAGATTGCTACTGTTGTCATGCTTCCAGTTTGGAATCCTTTGCCTCAAATTATAGCTCTACGCAACCCAATGTTTGAACTTACGGGAGGCGATCGTTAAGCTATTGGCGACAACTATATATCATATCTGATATAATATAGGCTATGGATAACGATGATAAACCTCTAGTCTGGCTACGCGGCGAGGTTAAAACTCCACCTTTTAGTCAGGAAGCTCGTGTTGAGGCAGGTTTTCTGTTGAGGTGCTTGCAGCAAGGTGAGAATCTGGAATTGCCTCACTCGCGATCAATGCCAAGTATTGGAGCGCATTGCCATGAGTTACGCATTCGAGACGTGGACAAAAATTGGAGAATCATTTATCGAATTGATGACGATGCCATTTTGATTGTCGAGGTGTTCATTGACACTCTCCTGCCTAAAGGCGAGGAGATTCTTTAAGACATTACTGCCTTAATATCCTGTTTGCACAGGTTCCCAGGCTGACCCTACGGGTTCGGCAGTCGCTCATGGGGGAGACCCCCAAGACCGCGCTGCCTCACCACGTTTGCACAAAGTGCTTCGTCATATCTCCTCAAAGAATGTTTTGGGCGTAGACTTTCCCCCAGTCCGGGGGTAGGTTTTTAAATCTTGTACTGATAGGACTATTGTACTATATATTGACTCAGGCGTAAACGCCGCCCGAAAGCTTTCATCACGCAGCCTAAAGTACGAAATACGCAACTGTGTTCGGAGGCGGAGTGTCTCCGACTCCGCGCTGTTTCTCAAGGGTTTTCAGCTAGCCTTTCTTATAAACTGATGCCACTGCCCATCATCGCCCAGTACATGAGATGTCATCACTCGATGATTATCACTCTTGAACTCGATTACATCTCTGTACTTTGCCATCTTCTTATCGCCCGTCATCGCGGGCCCGTCAGAATTGAGCGTTAGTATGTTTTTAGCCGCGTCCAATTCACCGTCGTACAACCACAGATAAGTCATCATTGACCCAACCCAGGTGCCTACATAGCGTTGCTTCTGCGAGTCATATCCGAGCGTTATTATCATTGTTGCCGCACCACCACAGGGCATTTCGCCCTGTCCTTCAGCTACAACCCACAGTCCACCGATTGATCGCACACTTTCCGTTCCTGTTGCTCTTTCAGGCGGCTGATCTGGACTCATCATTGCCTCTGTTTCATAAGTCCACTCACCGACGAGTTTCTGTAGCCACTGATGTTCCTTTTGTGGCTCAGTATTCATTGTTGGCTCCTGTTGTGTTTTGGCTGTCTCCATTGCTTTAGCTCCTTTTGATGAATCATTGAGAAATTGAGGAATGCGATTAGCGCGAATTGCAACACCGTCAGCAAAGCCACCCCAAGGGGCTAGAAACGGCGTAAAATGATGGAAATTACCGACTTGATAGTACATAAATACTATCATGAATTGGCTAATCAAGGTTTATGACTGGCAGATTGACGAAAACATTCTACTTTTGCTGGCTCTGCCCTACAGCAATGCGATCACATTTTCATGATGCCAATCTGATCGGTTCACGCGATAAACTAAGCAGTCATCGCTACCAAATCGTCGAGACTCGACAAATTGGAAACCAAAACGTTCATAAAAGCGGTGAACGCGGGTATTGCCAGCAAGTGGATCGACAAGTACAGCTATCACTTGCTGGCTGGCAAAACATCGAGCAAGTGCAAGCTGCATCATTGGGTGACGAACGTTGCCGATGCTGTGAGGGACTTCCACATTGAGTGAAATTGCTGAAGCGGTAATCTGCATAGATACTTATAAAGTTAGTTCTTTTACATACGAAAGATTTCTATTATGGCAACAGTCCCAATAAGCTCTCTAATATTTTGTATCCCCATTTGAGTGTTAGCAATCCGCAGAAAATTGCTAGGATCAGACTACCTATAATACCTGTGGTTATTGGTTCTGCATATCCAAACCAATCTGTATAACTCCAATACAATCCAGCGATCGCTACTCCGGTTATTGCACCAATACCAAAACGCTTAATTAATCTACCAACCTTTTCGGGTTTTAATTCAGGTGTATTTACTTCAGGGGGTAATGGGTTCATTAAAAACCTTTGCCTTTTTCGACAACAGTAGGCGCTCTGCTTCCCATTTTAGTCTTACTTAGTTATTGACGTTGCCATGTGCCGCAGTTGGTGTCCTAATCCATCAATTCCTACGCCTTGCATTCCTGGTGTGGGGGAAGCAGGAAAAGCCCTATGCGATCACACAGAACATGGAGCAGACTTGTTTGCCTACAACATCACATTAACGCCAAGATGCATCATCAGAGCCAATGCTGTTTGCAAAGCCATTGCAGCAGGTTGGCTCA
>NZ_JAIVFR010001199.1 GCF_020829685.1 Nostoc sp. CHAB 5715
TTAATTTTTCACGAAAATTCTTGTGTGTTTCTTGAACTTTTGCTGCTGACGTAATAATATGTTCGTTATTTTTATGTTTAATGTTTTCTACTGTATATTCACTTAATTCTTTTTTGGACTTGGCAATAATAGTTTCTAATTCAGCTAACCGGCGGCGGATTGTTTCGTAATTTGCTTTAGCTTCAACAACTTGATTTTGTGCAGCTTCTAGTGCTTGACGCAGCTTTGTATAATCTTCCGGTGCTGCTGCTGTTTGCACTTGCCTTTCTAGAGTATGAATTTCTTCTTCTTGATTTTTGAGAATAACTAATTTCTCTTTTGCAGAAAGTTTATAATTTTGTAAATGATATATAAGATTATCTAGCTGACTTAAAGTCTCATCATCAGCTAATAACCAAGGTGCTTCTGTCTGGATAGTCTTTGCATATAAACTATCTACATCTTGGACTAAAAATGATTGAATTTTTTCAACTTGTATCGGAGAAATTTCTGCTTGAGTTAGCCAACTGAGTAAACGCTGATCTCGCTCAATTAACAAATCTTTGGAGATTTGTACCTGTTGATGGCGAAATTCCTTTTTTCCCTGTGCTTGCACCTGATTAAGCAAATTGGGAATTAATGCCAGAGGTAAAATATCTGCCGCCAATTCACACATCGACTGACGTACTTGTTCAACTTCCGCAGTTTTCGCTTTTTGTTGTAGTTCTAGTTGATTGCGTTCTGCTGCAATCTTCCCACCTTCAAAAATGAATTTATCAAAGGCTTCTTGCTGCTTTTTTTCTAATTCTTCTACCTGATTTTTGAGACTTTCTAATTTATCTCCTGTTATTTGATAATCTTCTTGCTGTTGGGTTAACCTAGCTTCAATTTCCTCTAGGTTTGCTAAATCTTTACTATTACCAACTTCTTTAAGTTTACGGTTAACTAAGATATCTAAATCAACTGCTAAACGATCTGCTAACTCTAGCCCTAAAAGTCCGCGAATAGCTTCAATTACAATTAATGGAGGTGATTCCTGTTCTGCAAGGTTTCTTACTTGTTCACCATCGAAGAGAAATAAATTAGAAATTCCTAATGGCAGCAGATTTTCTATATAATCATCCCATGTATTTACCAAAGAATCCACAGGCCAAGTATCATCATCGCCTAAAATTCCTAAATAATCTTTACCATCTTTAGGATTTTTTTCCCAAATTCTAACAATCCGATATTTTACTGGTTTATCATCTTCGATGTGTTCAAAAACTAATTCAATCCGAGTTTTCTCAGTAGGGTTAGCTTTACTATTAACACATTGGTTCAAAAAATCATTATAACTCAAATTACCACGGGTAGAACATTGAGCGCGATGACCATAAAGCGCAAGGCGTATAGCATCCATCAGCGTAGTTTTTCCCCCGCCATTCATCCCACCTAATAAAATAATTGGGCAGGTATTTTCATCTTTTCTTGGGTCAAGATTGATTACTTGTCTTCCAGAGTAAGGGCCAAAGTTTTGTAGTACAAGTTCAAGAAATATCATTGATATTTAAGAATAAAATATGGGGCGAATGGAATTCGCTCGGTATTGTCCGGTTATTTTTGTAGGGTGTGCATTGCCCACCCTACCATATTTTTTACTAGTCGAATTACAGTCAAGTGGTCAGAATGTACTTAGTTAAGATACTCATGACTTCTCCAGGGTTGGGACTAGGTAATAAAGGACTCCATTCATTAACTTGAGCAAAACCCAGCTTGTAAAGGGTCAAAATTGTGTTGTTAACACCTGTTTTAGAACCATAAATTACTACTTTTACAGACTCTCTCGTTGGTGTTGTTTCTCGATATTCGTTGGCAAAAACAAGCGGCGAGATGCTTGAAAAGGTATCTGCCAAAAAGCTTTTAGTCATTCAATACCTTCGCCAAAAATAAATAGGGCGTTCTGTAGTAAAGTTGTTGTTTACCACAACGACAACTTCCAGTCTACAGAACGCCCATGCTAGATATAGTAACACTTCTTTTAAGTTTAGAAGTTG
>NZ_JAIVFR010001200.1 GCF_020829685.1 Nostoc sp. CHAB 5715
CTAGTATGGTTAACTAATCTCGCACATCTGAGAATTCGGGTGTTTCCCAGTTGGGAAATACGCTTGGATGGAGGTTTAACCCGAATAGGAGTTAGAAATATGCCAGTTGTTTCATTGGCTCAAATGATGGAGTCAGGGGTTCACTTTGGGCATCAGACCCGGCGTTGGAACCCGAAAATGTCTCCTTACATTTATACTTCCCGCAATGGTGTGCATATCATCGACTTGGTGCAAACTGCCCAGTTGATGGATAATGCCTACAACTACATGCGATCGCACGCAGAACAAGGGAAGAAATTTCTTTTTGTCGGCACCAAGCGCCAAGCAGCTGGAATTATTGCCCAAGAAGCCAGCCGTTGTGGTTCCCACTATATTAACCAACGCTGGTTGGGCGGAATGTTGACCAACTGGGCAACCATCAAAACACGGGTAGACCGTCTAAAAGATTTAGAACGCCGTGAAGAAACTGGCGCACTAGATTTATTACCGAAAAAAGAAGCATCAATGCTACGTCGGGAAATGACGAAGCTTCAGAAATACTTAGGCGGCATTAAAACAATGCGGAAAGTGCCCGATATCGTGGTAATTGTAGACCAACGGCGGGAATATAACGCAGTTCAAGAATGCCAAAAGCTGAATATTCCAATTGTGTCCATGCTGGATACAAACTGTGACCCAGATGTAGTAGATATCCCCATCCCGGCAAACGACGATGCTATCAGGTCAATTAAGCTGATAGTCGGAAAATTGGCGGATGCCATTTATGAAGGTCGTCACGGTCAGCTGGATGTTGAAGAGGATTACGAAGATTACGACGGTAGTGAGTATGACGAAGACTACGAAGAGGGCGAATATACTGACGCCATAATTCCCGATGAGGAAACAGACGAATAAGTAAAGCAGGGGTGAAGAAACTGTCCGAAGGAGGGCGGTGGCTGGCAGAGTAGCAGCAAGCCGCCTTAGCCTGCGGTAAATCGTAGGCAAAGGTAGAGGCAAAAAAAGTCATACCTTATAACTTCATTATTTTTTCTACCCCAGCCCTGAGTAAGATAGAAATACTCAACACCCGTGAGCGATTACAACTCGAGGTCAAGTTAGGAATTGAGGCAACATGGCGGAAATATCTGCAAAACTCGTCCAAGAGCTACGCCAAAAAACTGGTGCCGGCATGATGGACTGCAAAAAGGCGCTGCAAGAGACTGATGGCAACATAGAAGAAGCCATAGACTGGCTACGGAAAAAGGGCATCTCTAAGGCGGGGACAAAAAGCGATCGCGTTGCGGCAGAAGGTCTAGTAGACACTTACATTCAGCCCGGTGGTCGAGTGGGTGTACTCATAGAAGTCAACTGCCAAACCGACTTTGTTGCTCGTAACGAGGCTTTTAAAGCTCTAGTTAAGAACCTGGCAAAGCAAGCAGCGACTGCTGATAGTGTTGAGTCTTTGTTGGCTCAACACTATATTGATAATGAAAATGCGACTGTAGAAGAATTCATCAAGCAAACCATTGCCACGCTAGGTGAAAACATCCAAGTGCGTCGCTTTGTCAATTTTGCACTAGCAGAAGGCACGCAAGGTGTAGTAGACAGCTACATTCACACTGGCGGTCGAGTTGGTGTATTGGTAGAACTGGGTTCTCAAACTGAGTCAGTGGCTACCAATCAAGAGTTCCAGAGCTTGGCACGGAACACTGCAATGCAAGTTGCGGCTTGTCCAAATGTCGAGTATGTGAGCGTAGACCAAATCCCCGCCGAAGTTGCCCAAAAGGAAAAAGATATTGAAATGGGCAAGGATGATTTGGCGAACAAGCCAGATAACATCAAAGAAAAAATTGTTCAGGGACGAATTGAAAAACGCCTGAAAGAATTGACCTTGCTCGATCAACCTTACATTCGCGATCAAAGTATTTCCGTGGAAGACTTGGTGAAGCAAGTGAAGGCGCAATTAGGCGAAGAGATTCAAGTGACCCGCTTTGTCCGCTATATACTGGGCATTTGGACAAGCC
>NZ_JAIVFR010000120.1 GCF_020829685.1 Nostoc sp. CHAB 5715
GCCTTGTGTTGTGAGTGAAAGACCACAACCGACACTGACGGTTAAAGATGATGATTTATTTTTCGTGACGGATACTATCGGGAACATTTCTGGCTGTTCCCTTAACGATGGTAATCCCAGCATGGGATTGTTTTGTTGTGATACGAGATTTCTCAATCGCCTGGAGTTGCAAATTGAAGGGCGATCGCCTGTACTCCTCAGTAGTACTGCTGAAAAAGGGTTTTCACTCTCCGTTTTGTGTACCAACCCCAGAATCGACGAACGCCTTAGAGCCGAAACTGTGGGAATTCGCCGGGAAATGGTGCTGAATGGGGCACTATTTGAAGAAATAGAAATATCTAACTACAGCACAACCACTGTTAATTTTGAACTAACCATCAGCTTTGATGCGGATTTTGTTGATTTATTTGAAGTCCGAGGCTATGACAGAGAAAAACGAGGTAGGCTTTTACGTCTAGTAGAACCGACGGCTGAAGAAGGAACAGTTTCTCTGGTCGATGGTGTTTCGCCTATACCCAAAGAACCACCAATTTTTAGGGAAGAATCCTTAACACTTGCCTATCAAGGCCTGGATGGCTCAGTAATGGAATCCCGTATTTTATTCCAGCATCGCCAACCAGACTATTTCAAGGGTTATACTGCGGTTTGGCAGCTAGAGTTGGCTTCTCACGAAACTCAAAAGTTGGGCTACCGGGTGAGCATGTTGAAAAACAACCAGTCTAGTTCAACCGTAAGCGCCGCCTTCACTTTAGGACAGGCGAAAGCTGCTGAGTTGATGGAGGAGCAAAACTGGGTACAGCAAATTACACGCATTAGCTCAGATAAAAGCACCTTCAATCGAGTGATTGAACGGGCCGAGCAAGATATGTATTTGTTGCGTCAGTCTTTTGGTAAGCATAAGACAGTTTCGGCTGGAGTGCCGTGGTTTTCGACACTATTTGGGCGGGATTCGCTGATTACAGCTTCTCAAGCCCTGATGTTAAACTCGCAAATCGCCAAAGAAACCCTGATATTGCTTGCGGCATACCAAGGTAAAATCGACGACGAATGGCGCGAAGAAGAACCGGGTAAGATTTTGCACGAGTTACGTTTGGGAGAAATGGCTCGTTGTCAAGAAATTCCCCATACACCTTACTACGGTACAGTTGATGCCACTCCCCTGTGGCTGATGCTGTATGCCGAACATTATGCTTGGACTCACGATCACGAACTCCTAGAGCAACTTTGGCCAAATGCTCTAGCAGCAATGAAGTGGATCGATCGCCATACGAAAGAAACCAGCTACCTCAGTTACTTCCGTAAATCCAAACGCGGTCTTCCTAACCAAGGTTGGAAAGATTCTGATGACTGTATCGTAGACCACAAAGGAGAATTAGCCAACGGCCCAATTGCCCTCTGTGAAGTGCAAGCTTATGTCTATGCTGCAAAAATGCGTCTAGCAGAAATTGCTAGGATGAAAAAGCGGCTTGATTTGGCAGATCGTTGGCAAGAAGAGGCCAGAAATCTTAAGGTTCGTTTTAATCGAGATTTTTGGGTTGAAAACCAGGATTTTTGCGCTTTGGCTTTGGATGGAGATGGCAAGCCAGTAGACAGTATTACCTCAAATCCTGGTCATTGTCTGCAATTGGGTCTTTTCAACCACGAAAGAGCCTATAGTGTCGCAGAACGTTTGCGGGCACCAGATATGTTTAATGGTTGGGGCATTCGGACTCTGAGTAGTTTGTCACCCGCTTACAATCCAATGGGCTATCACACTGGTTCTGTTTGGCCCCATGATAACGCTTTGATTGCAATGGGATTGCGATCGCTCGGTCTTATCGATCAAGCCCTGGAAATTTTTCAAGGTTTATTCGACATGACTAGTCAGCAACCTTATCAACGTCCTCCAGAACTTTTCTGCGGCTACGAACGGAATGGTGATAATGCCCCTGTACAGTATCCAGTTGCTTGTACTCCCCAAGCTTGGGCTACTGGTAGTATTTTCCAACTGCTGCAAATGATGGTTAACTTGGTACCTGATGCTCAAAATAACTGCTTGCGAATAATCGACCCCGCTTTGCCAGAATCGATTAATCGCCTGTCCTTTCATAATTTGCGAGTCGGCCCCACCATCCTCGATTTAGAATTCGAGCGTTCTGGTACTACGACTGCTTGTCGTGTTGCGAAAAAACGCGGTAATTTGCGGGTAGTTATTGAAGCATAGGAAGGGAGTACGAGAGACTCGATTAATCGCGTCTGTACTAGGGAGTAGGGAATTTACCACTCCCTATTTTATGGTTGGTGCGATCGCTGCCGCATTTGTGACACGTTAAGACAAAATCAGTTTGGTCAATAGTAATTGCACTCTAAATAAACTAATTATTGAAGTATCAAATTAAGCTTGATACTAAATTTTTTTTTAAGAATGAATCGTGCTTTTAACGCTCTTTCATCACTCTGGGTAGAGTATAATACCCAAGAAATTACTTGGTTACAGAATTCGTCGATGATAGCACCGAGAAAATCAGTAGGAACTGTCCGCTTTATAGATGACTACTGTGAGCTGTATAAAGATATATTCCCCGAAGTAAGAAGTCAAAATGACTGGTGGGATTTTACCGGAGGATGGAAGTCCACCTGAAATAACTTGCGTCTGATTATTCAGCCTTATGTATTCTTTAATTTTCTCTCTCCTTGGCTACGTCTTTTTAAAATTCCTCACCTAGAAGCTGGATTTCTTTCACTACAAACTATCATGAATGAATTTTGTGGTTATATTTCATTCGACTCTGGATAAACCCAGAACAAAATAATTTTCACGCGTTGGGCATTAACTCCAAACCAACGGGAAGTCGAAAATTAGCCACTCTCTCGCTAGCGAGAGCTCTTACTCAAGTCCAGCGCAACAGCACTCCCGCTTATATCATAGTACTCCTGCTTTTTATGCGCTCTGCTCCCAATTCGTGCGCATCTTTTTGTCATACCCAAAACAATTGGGTTTTCATATCATTAATGAAAACTTCTTGTAGAAGTTTTATTTGTTAATAATTAATTCCTACAAATCAAAACCAAAAATCCACTTTACTACATTACTTCTATTTTTATTTTTCCAGAGTGATGAAAGAGCGTTAGTAATAATTCAAACTACTGAAATCTTTGAAGGTAAAACCGTGCTACGGACTCATATTTTTCATGAATCTGGAGAGCGCATCACAAGTACCTATCCTTTACCTGAAATTGCTGACTCTCAAAAGTTTGGTGCAGCATTAACTTATGCACGGCGATATGCGGTTTGTGCAATTTTATCGGTGACGGCAGATGAAGACAATGATGCTGAAGGCATTGCTACTCCTAAAAAGACTGAACAAGCGCAGAATAATATTAGACTTCGCAAAGACAATCAACATCTCTTGGTTCAGCCAACAAAACAAGCTGTAACTCCGCCATCAATTAACCCAAAAGATTTGCGAGTCAAAGAAGTTCGCACACTTTTGAATTATCCGTTGGATTTAGTCAAAGAATGGCTGCATTCTCGAAATGTTACGAGTCCGGGTGAGCTTGATTCTCTTCAGATTGACGAATTAGTGAAGACTATGTGTTTGGCTTGGGCTGGTAATAAGTTTGGACATCCGAATCATGCTGCTAACTCTTATCAAAAGCATATAGTTGATGGTGTAGGGCGAGGAGTAGATGAAACAACAGCAATCAGCGATTGGATGGAAGGAGCGCTTGCACAATTGCCTGAACTGAATTGAAGCAATCATAGTAAGAATTCAGGGGTCAGAATTCAGGAGTCAGAATAGTTAAAGAACCAAATAAAGACTTGATAAATATCCTAGCTTTAATAAACTTCTTATATATTCTGGCTTCTGACTTTTGGGTGCTGAATTCTTACCAATCATATCTTCTCATAACATCAATAGGAAAAATATCCTGACTTTTCCCGTTATCTTCTTGATGGAGCGATCGCTTACTATACCCCTAACTCAAAGCCCTATTCTCTCGTGACTAATTCTCATTAAAATTAAGTTGTTGAGAATGGTATATAGTGTGAAACCCTTGCTATTTCGTTGTTTCACGACTTAACGGGAAAAGTCAGCATCTGCGATAGATGCAACCTTATCGATGTCAGCTGTATCCATGACTTCTGTGATGATCCCCAGCCCGGTGACAACGCGAGCTTGAGCTAACAACTCTAAGGCACTCTCACCATGACCCTGGAAAGCGTAAGGTGAGGTACGAGGTTTGTAGGCTCCTCCTCGTAAAAACTGCGCTCCTGCTGCTTTGACTCGCTGGGTCAACGCCTGATCCAATACAGCAATTCCTCAGAGGCAGAAACGTCACGATGAAAGCTAAGTTGCTCGCATTTTAAGTAGCACGAACCGCGATGTCCTCGTCGAAGCAAAGTTTCGTTTCCCTTGGCGATGACTTCGTTAGTTTCATCATCAAAACAATTCCATTCCGAGTAGATAACTTCACCATTGAACATGATAATTGGCCAAGCTATTGTTACACTTGGTTGAGCAAGAATTGCCCAACGATTTACTTCTCTATTTGTTGCTGCGGTTCTGCCATAAAAAGGTCCATCAGCACAGAAATATACAAGATTATTGACATACTCACCTGCTAAAATGTCCCCCCGTCCTTGTCGTAGCGCTTCACAGTGGGTTGGCCACCAATGTTTATTTTCCTGTTCTACTTGCTCTAAGCTGTATTCTAGAGTTATTTCAGGTAAGGTATCATTACGTAGGGAAAGATATGTCTCTGCGTCTTTAAGTAGTTTTATTGCTAGTTCATTAGAAACTAGCTCACGCTTGGAGTAATTTACTAACAGATCATTGTAGTAGTTGGTTCGCTTCGTCATTTCAAGCCTCTAGAATCTTTAACCAATTTTCTCTGTGTATGCTTTTAATCTTGAATGCATATAATCCCTGTTTTATGAAAGCTTGGACAACCCAGTTTTCTGTGCAACCTCATGTGGAATCAGTATTAGAGTGGGATAGTATTCACGAAGCTAGTTGTCAAACTGACGACAAAGCAAGACACCAAAGAGTTATAAAGCGAATACCTTTGTTTCCTTATTGTGCGGCATCTTATTTTTTAGATGCCGTTGACACTAAATCCATGTACAACAAGGCTTAAAACTGAAGAAATCCGGAAAAACTTTACCAGATTGAAAGGGTTGGTCATAAAAACATCAACATGAATGAAGAAACTTTTTAGAAAGTTTTAGGTTTTTTCCCGGGAGAGCTATTATAATGTATATTCTTAGACGATAATATGCTGTTAAAAAACATATTAAGTTTCTGCTAAGGGTACGATCCTTACAAAAAGTAATCGAAAAGCAAAACCGTTGTTGTCCAGAATGTGTACATATAGCAGCCAGCGAAATTAGAGGGGAAAGCCTCCGTGCATGAATCGGGGGATATAACCGAGTAAGTTAGTGGTAAGAGGGCTTGAGAGCGAGTTTTTTTCTCAAGCCCTTTGCGTATAATTATGTATTTCAACATTGGTTTTAGCCAGTTAAGATAGAAAACTTAAGCGGAAAAGTTTGTGTTTTTCATCTGGATTTTAGGCAAAGTTCCAACTGAAGCGGTTTTTAGCCGACGGGAAATGTAAATAACAGGTTTTGCTAACTTTGCTAAAATTTGCATCTTGTATCATTCTCAAGAAATCGGTTATTTAAGTAATTTGCATAGGTATAATCTCTAAATTTCTTGCTAATAGGGTTAAACATTACTAACATTCCCCTAAAAAATAGAAATGTTTATTTACATCCCTTCCGGGGCGGGCGATCGCCCGTAAACAGCTTTTATTACTCTCATGAGAGTATAATCAATCTACTATTTGCTTAACTCATCAGGGGTATTTGATTGGGTTCAAGAACGGCTATTTCCACTATCACTGTGGTAGATGGTACATAAAAGAGCGCTAAGTAGTTTCGTACATTTGTGGAGGATTGAGGGTTGAAATGTAAACTCACAGAGAATTCGGAGACACTGTGCTTAACTTAGTTGCCGTTCGCCCTTGGCGTCTCGTAGGGAAGGGTACGGTGGGGAGCAAAGTAAGCCCAAGGGGAGGCACAGTCTTACCAAATTTAATTCGCTGAGAACTTATGCAAAGCTAGACGAAGCTGTTGTGCTTTGCCAAATAAACTTTTAAAGATGTACGTTTTTGAAAAATCAAATCGCGCTATTGCTTACGTCTCAAGCTTTTTAAGCTAAATAGTACATTAGTATGTGCAACTTTAAACTTGAAGGGGAGAATGTCACAGTAAAAAAAGAACTTATCTTTATCTTAAGTTTCTTATCTTGAGTGGCAAAAGTTTTGTAAAGTTAGCAAACTTAAATCAACAGGCATCAATCAATCAACTACATAGATGAGGTGCATAAGATGAGCAATCAGCAATGCTGCGAAACTTTAGATTCGTCTACATTGCCTCTGGATAAACTCCTTCGATTGCAGATTAAGTCTGCTGCCCAACGGTTGGTTGTGAGTACTAAGAAGGCACTTTGGCAGGATACGAGATAAAGGAGTATTTACTTCAATGACACCGCCCATGCTTTGCTTCTTTTACCAGCAGTGCAACTAAAGGGCAGTTTGGACTTTGCTTGGGTTATTTAGCTTATTTCGCAACAACTTTATTATTGCCACGAGTGACTTGCCCCAATTTTGTAGCAAATGTAAGTTAGGAAACGAACTATGCGTAATGACTTGTTAATTAATACTGAATCAGCGTGTTTCGTGCCTGACGAAACAGTGATCAAAACTGCTAACTACACTCAAAGGCATCGACCCACTTCTGCAAAAAGTGGCGATCGCTTTGCCTCAAATATGAGTCATGCAGAGAAGATAGCTCAAACTCAGAAACTTTTAGATAGGGCGATCGCCTATGCTTGGCACACAGTCAAGACGGAGCGCAGACCACCAGCCTTGACCCCCATACGATGGGTATGGCGGCTCGCAGGTCTTTACCATCTGTGCCACTCCACCCCGCAGCTGATGGAGGAAGCTGCCCAGCGCTTTGCTTTAGCAGACCGCCAGAGTTTGGCGCAGTGGGCTGTAAAAAAAGCCAGAGAGGAGGCAGGTCACGATCAACTCGCTCTGCTCGATATTCAGTCGATGGGATATAAAGCTCAAGCAGTTGTGGAAGCGCTTGTTCCTCCAGCTGCAAAGGCTTTAGTCGATCACTTCACCCGAACCGTGCAAGACTCAGATCCAATCGATTGCGTAGGTTATTCCTATACAGCCGAACGCCTAGCGATATGCAGAGGATTGGAATACATCCAGAGGGTAGAGGTATTGCTACCACCGGGTAAAAATGCCACTCGTTGCCTGCGCGTACACAGTGCTGTTGGCACTGACGTAGAGCACGTAGAGGAGGCAGTTGAGATGATTGCAGAACTTACTCCCAAGGAGCAGACTCGTGTGGCAAAAGCCTGTCACAAAGCCGCATTGTTGCGCTTCAGCCCAGCGAAAGAAGACTACATATCAGATGAGGAAATTCAAAATGTTTTGAAACCGTTGAAACTATTAGAACCTATATAAAACTACAGGTGAGACTTGGTTATTAACTGTTCACACAGTAACCCAACAGCCAAGGACACGTCATCCGATACAGCCTCAACAGTACAATTCAGAACAATTACAAGGAGAAAACATGAATACTATAGCAACTACAGCTATCGACGAACAATCTTTAAGTTCTGACTATTTTCCTAGCAGCCTCATTGAGAGCAGCTTAGAGGTCTTAAATGATACGGAGTTTGAGTTGGAAAATATTATGGCCAAGGAATTTCCGCAAGGATTGCCAAGCGACCTTGAGAGTGGTGATTATTAATTTTTGCCTATCTCGACATTTGGCATTGCTGATTTCAGGTATGAAAATGATTTTGCGTGATTTCAAAACTTTTGTAGAGACTAGCAATTGCAACGTCTCTACACCCAGATTCATACATTGAATCAGCAACGCCCGATATTTTAATAGATTGGACTTGAGTTAACAGTCTATCATCCCTGAATTGTCTAGCTCCTATCAAGTAGGTTTAGAGAAGCTCCGATGCTGACTACACCTAACTACCTAACAGCTGGACAGTCAGGGATTGATACTTATCAAGCAAATGAAATATCCTCTCTGTTAAGCTGATTTTTCAGGTAAGGTTTGTGGTGAGACTCTCTAGAATGGTGAACTGATTACTGATTTCATACAATTGCTTGCCGAAGTTATCTTTCATAAGCCCCCAATACTTTCAGCGTCGCAATCATTGCTGTCGTTAAGCCTGTAATCCCTCTGATGTTCATTCCCTCATAGAATTTTTCAGCTTTTAAGGTTTTTAAGCACTCACTTGTGATAATATCCCAAAGTCGAATTGTTTCATCAGCACCACTGCTAGCCAAAGTTTGATTATCTGGGCTAAAGACAACTGACCAGATCCAAGCCGAATGTCCACGCAATGTTTTTTTGCATTCGCCTGTATTCACATCCCATAATTTTACTGTGTAATCGGGACTGCTACTGGCTAGAGTCTGACCGTCCTGACTAAAGATGACTGCTTTAACGATACCATTTGCACAAACCTCAAAAGTTTTAAGACAGCTACCAGTACTGATATTCCACAACCGGATTTTTCCATCGTAACTGGCACTTGCTAGCAGTTGACCATCTGGACTAAAAGCAATTGACCAAACCCAATTCTTATGCCCCTCTAATGTTCCTTTACACTCACCAGTACTAATATCCCACAGCTTGACTGTCTGATCCCAAGCGCCACTCGCTAGCGTTTTCCCTTGAGGACTGAAAGCAACTGATTGGACTACAGCACGATGTCCCTGGAAAGTTTGCAAGGCTTGACCCGTATTAACATCCCACAACTTCACTGTTTGATCACCACTGCCACTTGCCAGTATTTGACCATCTGGACTAAAGGCAACTGACAAGACTACAGCACGATGTCCCTGGAAAGTTTGCAAGGCTTGACTCGTATTAACATCCCACAACTTCACTGTTTGATCGTCGCTACCACTTGCCAGTGTTTGCCCATTTGGACTAAAGGCAACCGCTCGAACCGCAGCACGATGTCCCTGGAGAGTCTGCAAGACTTGACCTGTATTCACATCCCACAACCTTAGCGTGCAGTCGTGACTGCCACTTGCCAACATCTGACCATTTGGACTGTAAGCAACTGACCATACCTGACTGGTATATCCACTGAGAGTTTTGATACACTGACCAGTGCTAACACTCCATACCTTCACTGTTTGGTCTTCGCCGCCACTGGCGAGAAGATCCCCTTGCAGGCTAAAGACAACAGAAAATACCCAACCAGAATGTCCCTGAAAAGTTTTGATACACTCACCAGTGCTAACACTCCATAGCTTTACTGTCTGGTCATGACTGCCACTAGCGATGAGATTACCTTGAGGGCTAAAGGTAACTGACCAGACCGCAGCATGATGCCCCTGTAGAGTTTTGATGCATTCACCAGTGTTGAAATCCCATAACTTCACTGTTTGGTCATCACTACTACTCGTTATTGTCCGACCGTCAGGATTGATACTGATTGATCGTATTCCATCACGATGTCCCTGGAAAATTCTAAGGCATTCACCAGTGCTGACATCCCACAATCTAATTGTATTGTCATCACTGCCGCTCACCAGCATCTGACTATCGGGATGAAAGACTGCACAGATTACCCAACTTGTATGCCCCCGAAAAATTCTAAGACATTCAGAGGTACTAACACTCCATAGCCTCATTAGATGGTCATTACTGCCACTTAATACCGTGTTACCATCTGGACTAAAAACAACCGACCAAACCTCAGTATTGTTATGTTCCCGAAAAGTTTGGATGCATTGGCCTGTACTGATATCCCACAGTTTTACAGTAGAGTCAGCACTCCCGCTTGCAATGGTTCTGCTATCAGGACTGAAGGCAAGCGACACAACCCAGTTAGTATGTCCCTTACAAGTAAAAATTTGTTGCCAATCCGAAACTTGGTAAAAGCGAATCTCGCCATTGGTATCACCCAAAGCTAAAAGTTTGCCATTAGGGCTAAAGGACAGCGACGAAACTCCACCGAAGGTTTCAGTAAAAACAGACCTATCAAAATTGGCGTTTTGAAAATTGACATCGTGCAATTTCACATTCCGCAGGTCTGCTTGCCAAACACTCAGATCAGAAAAATCATAGCCGCTAAGATCACTCTCTAGATAACAAAGCAAATTGAGAATATTTCCAGCTGTATAACTTTGTTCTAAGGGCGATGTCTTTTGTAACGCGGCTAAAATTTGGGTTAGCTGATTCTCCACGTTTTTTTTGCTTCTTAAGACAGTGAGCAATCCATCTATAACTGGCTTAAAAATGAGGCGAATTTGAATCTCTCTCACGTAGTCTTTCGCCGTCGCCTTCATCAAAGCATGACACCTAAATAAATCAAGATTCTGAGTTTCAATCTCCTGACAAACTACCTCTATCAATTGCTGAGTCACATACTCCATGACTACAGGTTGTAGCGTGAAGAGTGCTGTGCTTTTCTCAACCAAGGAGCGCCTTGCCAGAGACTCCAGAGCCTCCAGTAAGTTTTGTGGTGGTATTGGTGATACAATATCCTCTCGTATTTCTGATAGTGAAACTGGCTCACGATTGATTGCTAGCCAGTACATAATATCCTTCTCTAAATTTGCCAAGCGCGAAAAGTGCTGGTCTAACAGATCACGAATGCTGCCAAAAACAGCCGTGTAATGTTGCAGAAATTCAGAGACATTACCATCAAAAACATCTTGGATCGTTGTCGCTACTATCTTCAAAGCTTGGGCGTAATGAATATCGGTAACCGCCCAACTGTAAATGGTACTTATTCATCTGCGGAAATACATTTATTAGATTGGTATGGTGATTTGTAT
>NZ_JAIVFR010000121.1 GCF_020829685.1 Nostoc sp. CHAB 5715
GATTCCTATTTGATTTTTGAATAAACACCGTACACCTCGAAAAGCCTGATTCCCTACTCCCTACTCCCTATTCCCTACTCCCCGCCTACGCAAATAATTTCAAAAATCAAAGCGGATTACTATATAATTGATTGTGTAATCAAGCTTGTGTGGATTTATAGCCACGAGCAATTTGAAAAACGCCCTACAGATGTGGATTTAAAGAGCGTTCTTAAAGAAATCTTAGATTATTAATATTTTATCCGTCTGGGGATAGAATGCAGATTTAAATATTATCTATCTAAAAGTATAAGAAGAGAAATTGTAACGAAAATTTTTATTTATCTACCCTGAGTTGTGAGAGCGATCGCTCAAAAGAAAGATGAAATCTCCCTAACCCCTATGTCAAAGTTATGTCAAGTAATAATTATGAACACTTTGCCGAGGAGAACTACGGATGGTAGCTACTTTAGATGATACGAAACGCAATGCTATTGCTGTAAAACTTGCAAGTCTTAAAGCCCTCCAACAGTTGGTCATCGAAAATGAGCAATCACTTTTGACGCAAGGACTAGATGCAGAAATTGCTGATCGCATCCGAAATTTCATAAATGATGATCAAAAAAACCTTGGTGTTCTTGAAACTGTAATTGGTCAGTATGGGATTCAGGCTGAACCCAAAAAAAATGTTACAGAATTCATTGAAAAAGCTCGTGAATTGTTCAAAGGTTCTGAATTGAGCCTGTATGAAAAAGTATCTCAGCATGAATTGCTGAAACATCAACTAGTAACGAGTGGGTTGATAGTTCACAAGGCTGCTCAAAAAGTTGGTGCTGATGTTTTGTTAGCGATCGGGCCTTTGAATACCATTAACTTTGAGAACCGCGCTCACCAAGAACAACTCAAAGGCATTCTGGAAATTCTGGGTGTCCGTGAACTAACTGGACAAGATGCAGATCAAGGAATTTGGGCACGTGTTCAAGACGCTTTGGCTGCGGTGAGTGGTGTAGTAGGTAGCGCTGTTACCCAAACCAGTGACAAAAAGGATCTAAATATCCAAGATGTTATCCGCCTCGATCACAACAAGGTAAATACTTTGTTCACCGAACTGCTGCAAAGCGACGATCCGCAGAAGATCCAAGAGTATTTTGGTCAAATTTACAAGGATTTAACTGCTCATTCTGAAGCTGAAGAGGAAGTAGTCTATCCAAGAGTGCGTGCTTTCTATGGTCAAGATAATACCCAAGAACTGTATGACGAACAAGCTCATGTGAAGCAGGCATTAGAGGAAATCAAGGCCATTAGCCCATCTTCACCCCAATTCAAAGAGAAAGTTAAACAGCTATTGGATGAACTTGGCGATCATATTCGTCAAGAAGAAAGCACACTATTTGCTGCCATTCGCAATAACTTGAGTACTGAGCAAACTGAGCAATGGGCTACCGAATTCAAAGCCGCTAAGACCCGAATTCAAGAGAAGTTGGGCGTTGTTAGCGAATCCAATGTGTAGGATGCTTTCGAGCTTTTTATAGCCACTAAAAAAGGTTAGTTAAACAAAAACTCCCAGCGCTGATGTGCTGGGAGTTTTTGTTTAAAAATTTTGCTGACAGTATTTATAAGCGGTGTATGCCATAGTTACAACCCCGGTGATAATGGCAGATTCATCGACTTCAAATTGGGGATGGTGTAATGGGTAGTTAATGATTCTTTCTTTATAGCCGACACCCAAGCGAAACATAGAACCCGGGACGTGTTCCAAATACATAGAAAAATCTTCAGCACCAAGGGAAGGTTCGGGTAAGACTTGAACGCGATCGCTACTCCAAGCTTCTTCTGCGGCTGATTGTAACAATTGCGTTAAGGTATAATCATTTTGGACACTGGGTACACCCTGGCGATAATTAACTTGATATTTTGCGCCGTAGGTATGGCAAACATTAGCTACAATATTTTCAATCCAGTTCGGGAGATGAGCACGGGTTTCGGGATGGAGCGATCGCACGGTTCCCAATAACTGCACTTTATCAGCAATTATATTCGGCGCTCTGCCACCATTAATCTTCCCTATGCTCAATACTACAGGACGCAAGGGATTCTGCGTCCGGCTGATGGCTTGTTGCAGTGCAGTAATGGCTTGGCAAGCAATCCAAATCGCATCAATCGCTTCATGGGGACGCGCCCCGTGCCCAGATTCTCCCATAATCAGAATCTCTAAATCATCAGCGGCGGCTGTCAATGCCCCGTAACGCACACCAATAGATCCTGCGGGTATAGAAGGGAAAACATGAACCCCTAATACAGCTGAGACATTTTCCATCGCCCCATCTTTCACCATCCAGCTTGCCCCTTGAGCAATTTCCTCAGCTGGCTGAAATAAAAATCGCACTTTCCCACCCAACTCCTCAGCCATTTGGGACAGTACCATCGCTGTTCCTAAGCCCACGGTGGTATGGACATCGTGACCGCAGGCGTGCATAATACCATCTGCACGAGAGGCATATTCTAAATTAGTGCCCTCTTGAATTGGCAAGGCATCCATATCGGTGCGAATTGCCAATAAACGGTCATTTTCGCTAGTGCCTTGCAGTTCTCCAATAACGCCCGTTTTGCCAACTCCCTCTTGTACGTGCAGACCACTGGAAGACAAAACACCAGCCACAAAAGCTGCTGTTTGGTACTCTTGACCGCTGAGTTCTGGGTGAGAGTGGATGTGGCGGCGAATTTCAATTAAGCGGGGCGCTAGTTTTGCTGCTAAGTCTTTAATACGGGTAAGCATCAATTTAATTAATCTATAGGCTTTTTTCCCATGATAAAGAACTGTTAACAAACAAAATGCTCTTTGCCATACAAGGATAGCTCAAGGGAGAAGCAGGGGAAATGAGGGAGATGAGGGAGATGAGGGAGATGAGGGAGATGAGGGAGACTACTAAACCCAATGCCCCATGCCCCATGCCCCAATTTATTTTGAATAACAGGTTGTGCCTAAGGTATTTTCGGGTTTGAACTCGTTACATGCTCTGGAATTTTGACGCTCTAACGACCAGCCATAGGGTTTGTCGGACGTAACAACACCATTAGCCATAGTTGTTAGTCGGAAGTTAGCCCCCCGAAAATTGGTAAACTGCAATTTGGCATCTTTAAAGTTTGCTGCTTCCAAATTAGCGCTGATGAAACCGGCATAAGAGAGATCGGCATTTTCCAGAGATGCTGATTTCAAATTTGCACCTGTTAAGGAAGCACCACTGAGATTGACTAAATTTAAAACCGCACCTTCTAAATTTGCACCGGTGAGATCGGCATTGGTAAGATTAGCTTGAGATAATGTAGCACCACTCAAGTCAGCCCCTCGCAAATTTGCTCCAGTTAGATTCAGTTTAGTTAGGTCAGCACCACTCAAATTACATCTGGGACAGGCACTTGTTGCCTTCAGCTGATCCAAATCTAGCTGATTTAATGCAAGGGCTTGCTCTGCAAACCCAAAACAAGCTAACAGGGCAACGGTAGCAACAATCTTGAGTTTCATATTTTTTACAGATATCCACAAAAATGACAAGTGACGCATATTGCTTACTGTCATACTTACATATACTGCCTCCCCAAGGAACAACAGGGATGAAGCATTGATTAAGAAGCTGTAAAAATACTATGAATTCTAATGGTAAGACCACTCAAACTCAAATATAAGCTATAGAATCAAGTCGTAAGGAACTATACCGAATCTCTTATAGACTACCATATATGTGATCCCCCTAGCTCGATGAAAAACACGACTAGGGGGATCTTGTTTTTGGGCATTGGATTAACAGCTAGTGGTCTGTCAACCCAAAATGACGGGTGAAGGTGGGGAGTAGGGAGTAGGGAGTGGGGAAAGAGTTTTTTGTGTTTCTCAAATGTCTTGATATCCGTCAAAATATATTTGACACACTACTAGGGCAGAAGGGATTTATAACCAATACGCCTGGTATTACTGTAAGTTAGCTCATTTTTGAGGGGTGTCGGGAAATTAGACCTCTTGCACTGCTTGGAGTGTGGCTGATAGAGAGACTCTGGCATTCTCATAAGTAAAAGGATCGAGGTCATCTCCAGGTTTCTTAGCCAGTTTGAAGAGTGCAGTTTGAGCCTGATTGATGCGTTGCTGTTGACCACAGATGGCAACTCATGCAATAACAGAGAGTAAAGAAGACTGAACAAAGGTTTTAGTCCACTTGAGTGGACAGTAGCTCTAATCCGCTAAAATTTATTTCTGGGTGGGCGATGATACTAATCGAGAATGCTGCAAAATCTCAGTTTTTGCGGTCTTTTGTATTATTGTTTATTGTAATTGGAAATGGTTGTTTAGCAAGACAATAACCTATTAAATTTTGATTGCATTTACAGGCAATTGATTTATTTTCGTTCTTGTTACAAAAAAAGAGTATCATATTGTACAAAAAATATTGACCTTGCCTAGCAATATTAACTTGCCTGAAAAAGTTTAGACAAAATGCCAGCATTCCAGAAGTTTGATTGCTATATTAGATTAAATAACTATTCTGGCAAGGATTTAAAAGCTGTGCGGGATGATTTACAGGGCTTGGAAATTAGTCAGGATGAACTGCAAAAGCTGACTAATTTACCTGTCAATGATCAACTTTTAATCATTACAAATCCTCTGAAGAAATTAGCAAAAATATACATCCAAAAAATTAAAAGCTCGGAAGGAGCAACTGTAATTTTTATTGGGTTTGCTACATTTGTTTTTGGTTATCTTTTATTTGATATATTTATAAAAATATTTGTAACATGGATAACAATTCCCTCCTGGATATTATTAATTATCTTAGGTATTTGGATTGGCGGTTTTATACAAAGTATATTATATTTAATATGGAAAAGTAGAAGTAAAATTGTCAAATATAACATGACCAATTCTCTGCAAATCCTGTTAAAGGATGTTGAAAAATATAATACTGTTATTAGAGCAATAGATATCAATGACCAAATAGAAGAAGCTGGGAATCCAGAAGTGCTTATAAAGGAAAGAAAGAGTGTTATTGAAGCGCTAAAACTCACCAAATCAGATTTAGTTCGCGCTTTGAAGACTGAAAGAATTTTGAGAGAAAATAAGAGCTTTATCCTTAGTAATACAGAGCTATTCGTCAACAATTTAGCAACTTTAACAGCCATGCAAGTAAATGAACAGGCTACTGAGCATGGAAGGTTACTCAATGAAGCATTACAGATTGCATTAGATGTGCAACACGAAATGAAAAGATTACAGACTCAGCGTTAAGATAATTCGTAATGACGCTCTCTACGAGACGCTTTGCGTAGCAAGATCCCCATAGGGGTACGCGGACTCGCTAACGTAATTCGTAATGATGCTCTCTACGAGATGCTGCACTAAGGTAATTAAGTTTTGTAATGGAGATTTAGAAAGCACTCCTGAATTCACTCAGTACTCAGCAAGAGTTGGAAAAAGCGTAGATGCTTCCGATAAGTCCATAGACGCTGCTGTGGGTTGACTTCCAACCTACTTGCTAGATATCCTTAATGGCTTTTTCCATAATCCTTCCCACGGTTGCGATCGCCGGTCTAACATAAAGAATATCAAGCAAGCGATCGCTTATCGGCATGGACTGGAAAGAAGTCAGAGGTAACTGGGTAATCATTCCCCGAAATCCCATAGGTATCATCCATTTTTTAGGAGGTGCATTTGTCGCCACTGCACCGCACATCACTTATCGCTGGTTACTCGAACAATTGGCAAGTAAAGGTTATGTTGTAATTGCTACGCCTTTCGTCAACACCTTAAATCATACTGCGATCGCAAAATCTGTGCTGCTAAATTTTGACCGCACCCTCGAACGCTTACATGATTCTGGGGCATTACGCAAGCTTTACTACCCCATCTACGGCATTGGGCATAGTATGGGCTGTAAACTTCACTTGCTGATTGGTAGCCTCTTTAAAGTAGAACGTGCAGGCAATATTTTAATATCCTTCAACAACTACACCGCTAAAGAAGCTATCCCCTTAGTAGAACAGTTCAATTCTACTTTTGCAATCGAGTTTACCCCCTCACCATTGGAAACTAACCAGCTTGTCCAAGAGTGTTATAACATCAGGCGCAATTTATTAATAAAATTTAGCAATGACACCATTGACCAATCCGCAGCTTTAACCAAAATCTTACAAGATCGCTTTGATCAGATGGTGACAACACAAACGTTACCAGGAAATCATACAACACCTCTAGGTCAAGACATTAAATGGCAAACTGGAACATCTTTCACTCCCTTTGATGCCTTAGGGCAATGGTTCAAACAAGAAGCATACCGCGACTTGAACCAGCTAAAAAATACCATCCTCTTGTGGGTGAACCCTCTTGCACCCCCATAATGTTTTATGGCTATTGAAAAGTCATGAATTCGACGGAAAAATAGAAATGAGTTAGTAGTATATGTATATTCATACTACTAACTCATTAGCCCGTAAACTATTTTTATTTTCTATTTTTACAGCAATTTATTAATTAGTATTTACATAATTGTCTATGTTTCAAATATTAATAATTGATGATGATTATTCAATAAAAATACTTCTGAAAAGGATGCTGGAAAAGCAGGGTTATCAGGTAGTTACTGCCAGTAGCGGTGAAGAAGGGATAGAAAAGGCACTGGCTTATCGTCCAGCACTAATTATTTGTGATTGGATCATGCCGGGGTTAACTGGTCTGGAAGTTTGCCACCACATTAAGAAAGATCCCAAATTTTCCACGACGTTCTTTATTTTATTAACATCTTTAGATTCGGTTGCCGATTGCGTCAAAGGTCTAGATGCTGGTGCTGATGATTTTATCTCTAAACCTATCGAGCATAATGAATTACAAGCACGGGTAAGAGCGGGATTACGTCTGCATCAATTGAGTAGAGATTTGCAGGCTCAAAAGTTGCTTTTAGAATCAGAAATGTCAGAAGCCGCAGAATATGTGCGATCGCTACTGCCTTTTTCCATGACTGAACCCTTCAATATAAATTTCCGATTCATTCCCTCGCGGCAACTCGGCGGTGACTGTTTCGACTACTATTGGCTCGATGATGATTGTCTGGCAATTTACTTACTTGATACTGCCGGACATGGACTTAAAGCTACTCTTCCCTCTGTTTCAGTGCTCAATCTGCTGCGTTCCCGTGCGCTCAAAAGCCTAAATTATTATCAACCTAGCGATGTATTGAAGGCTTTGAATAATACCTTTCAGATGAATTATCAAAATGACAAATACTTTACGATTTGGTATGGAGTTTACAACCGAACCAACGACCAGTTAATTTATGCTAGTGCAGGTCATCCACCAGCAGTTTTAGTAACTGGCACGTCTCCAAGAAAGTCTGAAGTTCAACTCTTGAAAACCCCCGGTATGCCAGTTGGGATGTTTCCAGAAGCAAAATATGTTGATGGATTTTGCAATATTAAAAAATTCAGTACTCTTTACATTTTTAGTGATGGTGCTTATGAAATCACTAAATCAGATGGCACACTTTGGAGTTTGGATGCTTTTATTCAGCTACTAGTTAGCTTACAAAATCCGGTTGATTGCCAACTCGATCTCGTACTAAGTTATTTAATCGCTCTGAACTCCAAAGATGTTTTTGATGATGATTTATCTATCTTGCAAATTAAGTTTGATTCATTAAGTCTTTGAGACTAAAACCTGATTAAATGCGTCTTGGTTAGGAAATATTTCAAAGACTTTATCCATATTAGTCAGTTCAAATAATATCCTGACTTGCTCATTAATTGAGCAGAGAACAAGCTTACTATCTGCTGCCCGCAAGGTTTTAAAAGCTAATACTAAAGCCCCCAAACCGGAACTATCCATAAATGTTACATCTTGAAAATCAACTAACACAATTTTTGTACCCACTTTTAAGCTTTCAGTAATATTTTGTCGAAAATCTTGTGAAGTTGTGGCGTTTAAATTCCCGGCGAGCTTAATAATTTTCACTTGTTCTATCATAATTATGTCATGCTGATTTGTGTAAATAATGCTTTGATTTTGCTATTATATACCCATCATAGAAAATTTAAAAATGCTTGCAAGGAAAAATCATAGTTTGCTGCTGAATATTTATTGATAAGTGATATCAAATTAACAATTCAAAATTCAAAACTTGTACTGAGCGTAGCCGAAGTATTCAAAATTCAAACATTTTAGACATTTCAGACGGGGATTTAAACCCCGACTGAAACTAGTGCTACATATAATGGTTGGGGTCTTAAACCCTTGAACTTATGATAAATAAAGATAAACTATAAACATTTTTATCTTACTGTTAATCAAAAACTAACTTTTATTTAACTAAATATTCCCTGATTCCTAGCAAATAATTAACTAAAAATAACGGAGATACATTTTATCTTTAGAGCCTAATATTGAACTACAAGTAGGCGAAAATTTGCCTTCTAGCTCTCTCTAAGAGGACTTACTTTAGCTCGATAAAGCAGCTTCTCACCTTGAAGGTAGCCAGTGTAGCGCACCTTGACTATTTCTCCAGGTTGTGTTGTTCCCTCCATCAATTGGTGCAGTTTGGGATCATAAGGTAATTCTGCCCCCACAGGTGCGATCGCTTCCACTCCCCACGCCTCTAAAAGCTTTTCTAGAGGTTTTTGCACCAACGGTACTATCTTGACTGCTGCTAGCTGGGGATTCTCCTGCGCTTTCTGTGCTGCTGTTGGCCATTGCAATAATAAAGACTCCAGTAGTTGCAAACTCGACTGCTGGAGTTCTTGTAGTAATATTTCTCGCTGTTGTTCTAATTGAAGTTGCGATCGCTGGTACTCTTTTCTTAAATCTGCAATTTCTTCTAATAATTCCTGAGTAGGCGTTGCTTTCTCTGGAAAGAACTCTACAGTTGAAAAAGTTGCGATTAATTCATTCAATGAAATTTGTAGCACTGGCGACAGCTTAAGCAGTACATCTACCCGCATCTGCTCAAGCTTCCCTTGGCGTAACTGCAAAAGTTGACGCTCTGAGACACCAGCAGCGCGACTCAGCGCTTTGAAACTAGGAATCCCCGCCTGTTGCATTAAATCTTGCAACTTTTGGGAATTGGGCATTGGAAATTGGGAATTGGGCATTGGGCATTGGGCATTGGGCATTGGGCATTGGGAAAGAGGACAAGGGTACAAGGAGAATTGGGGACAAGGGGAAAGACTTGTTGCAAGTTCTCACCTTTTGTCCCCTTGTCTCCCCTGCTCTCTATTCCCTATTCCCCATTCCCTAATACTATTCTTCCAGCAAACTTCTCAACATCCAAGCTGTCTTTTCGTGTACTTGCATCCGTTGAGTTAATAAATCGGCGGTAGGTTCGTCGTTAACTTCCTCTACCACAGGGAAAATAGACCGTGCAGTTCGGACTACGGCTTCTTGTCCTTCCACTAGTAAACCGATCATTTCCACAGCTTTAGGAACGCCGGGAGTTTCTGGAATCGAACTCAGTTTGGCAACCTCTGGTGAAAATTCTACATCGTCTACAAACGACTTGGCATAAGGAATCATTTCTGATGCGATCGCTATGTCCGGGTACAATTAGCGCAGATGGATTATCAAGAGCGATCACAAAAAGAACACTATCAACTCTTAGAGGCTTGTCAAAAGCAGGATACAAAAACTGCTGTCAGGTTACTAAAACGACACATAGACACTGCAACCGAGACTGCTTGCAGTCTCGGTATAATTATCAGTTTAAACTGGGCAATAACCCAGCAAATGCAAGTTTTAATTGAGACTCATTCCCTCCAGCAAGAACTGCCCGGAGGCGGAGCATCTCCGGCTCCGCATTAGATTGAGACGGTATTTAGCGCTATAACTTACACTTTTCCCAAATCGATTCACGCAGTCACGTATCAGGGGTTTCTACTGAAACTAGAAGCTTTTATTTTTGCATTTACCCTGAAAACTTGCATTTCTCTAGTCAGCAATTATTAATACCTGAAATCGCTTCACTACACCGAAAGTGATGATTGGGTCGAAATCGTGGTGCCGTGTAGCGGCACCACGATTTGTCATTGGCGATCGCACTAATTTTTGGATGAAAAGCACCTGGATTTTGATAACTAGCAACTTGGGTTATTAGTTGCGTTCTGTTCACTTCTAGAGAAAAACCCAGAGAAATTGTACCGTTAGAAGGAGATAAAACAGAAGTGCGATCGCCACATCAACCCCATCATCAAAAGTGCGATCGCTAATTTGGCAAAGTTGCGAAGGGTGCGATCGCTTAGAAAAATAAGCTAACTAGAGAATGGTCTCTATATTAAATGCTGCCAAAAGTTGGAAATATTATCTATCAACAATCTTTTCAGAGGATTCGCATTCGGATACGCTCGTCTTCAACCACACTGAAATGTCCTATCCAGTCAGAGCGAAATGCTATAGCAATCGCCACTTTTTGAGCAACAACTGTACCAGAAGGTGCTTTAATCCGAAATAAGATAATCCCGCAAGTTGCAGGCAAATGTGAACGAAAGGCAAGTTCACCAAAGTCTTTATCAAAGGTCAAAAGAATGCGCTCGTCACTTTGAGCGCGGTTTAAAACTTCGGGGTCAGTAATCCCAGGAGCATCAGTACGAATCCAAATAACATCGTGACCTCGATTGCGAAGAGCTTCTACAGCATCTCCTGGGAAATTTTCATTGGCTAGAAAGCGCATAATCTACTCAGGAAAAGCGTAAACTTTTTCAGCTTTAAGAGTGGCACTAGCATAGCCTAAACAAGCTTGAATATC
>NZ_JAIVFR010000122.1 GCF_020829685.1 Nostoc sp. CHAB 5715
TGCGACTTCAAAACCAGCTTTTGCGACTTCAAAACCAGCTTTTGCGAATTGCGAATTGGTTTCATCGGGCGGCTAGGGGAGATTTAGGTTTCAGGCTTGAGTGCGTAAGTCACGGGAGCATCCCAATGCAAGCAAATTTATTTAAGATAATGAGTCGTCATTGCGAATGAAGCGAAGCGGAATGAAGCAATCAATCGCCAAAGTACAGATGTTGCGATTGCTTTGCTTCACTACGTTACGCTCGCAATGACAAATCATGTTTTTACACATTTGGGATGCTCCCAATTTGATGTTTACGAATGTTTTCGAGATTCTTCGCGTCATCCCATTCAAACTGCATGAAAGTTAAAATAAAACTAATTTGGCTGATATCTATTATGGCGTATCTAATCGAAGTGGTAAAAGCTACTCAACAACAGAAGTCAGTGCTGTGTAATTTAATGGAACTATACCAGTATGACCTGAGTGACATAGAAGCTAAAGATGTAGATACCTGCGGCTTGTATGGCTATCGATATCTTGATTACTATTGGACAGAACCTGAGCGACACGCATTTCTGGTTAAAGTTGATGAGAAGCTGGCAGGGTTTGTACTTGTTAATCAGCACATCTACCTTCATCAAGATAACCATGCTATGTCTATTGCCGAGTTCTTTATCCTCAGAAGGTATCGAAGCCAGGGCATTGGAAAACAGGTAGCTACTCACATTTTCGAGCAGTTTCCTGGCAGTTGGGAGGTACGGCAGACTGCTTTGAACTTAGGCGCACAAGCCTTTTGGAGCAAGGTAATTAGTCAATACACTAATGGAGCCTTTGACGAAGTTTTCTTAAATGATAACCGATGGCATGGCCCAATTAAAACTTTTGACAACTCAGATAAACTATTAACATAAAAAATAAACCGGATTAATCGATGTATTTCTAACGCTACTAAAGCTTACAATTTCGAGGAAATTTTACACTAAATCCTGATGAGTAAAAGCTTTAGCATTCGCCTCAGTGTAAGTAGCTACAATATGTCCATCGCCAGTCATTTGATATTTATATGTAACTAATCCTTCTAAACCAACGGGGCCGCGGGGAGGCATTTGTTGCGTACTAATTCCTACTTCTGCACCGAAACCATAGCGGAAACCATCAGCAAATCTGGTAGAACAATTGTGGAATATATTAGCTGAATTTACCAATCCAAAGAAAGTTTCCACAGATGCTGAATCTTCAGTAATAATAGCGTCAGTATGACGAGAACCATATTCGTTAATATGTGCGATCGCATCTTCTATAGAATCTACAATCTTTATCGACAAAATAAAATCACTGTATTCTGTTTCCCAATCTATTTCTGTTGCAGTTGCAATGTTAGGCAAAATTTCCAAGGTGCGTTTATCACCTCTTAATTCCACATGGCGTCCTTGCAAAGCTTCGGCAACTTTTGGTAAAAATTCTTTAGCAATTGATTGGTGAACTAGCAAAGTTTCAATCGCATTACAAACAGCAGGATATTGTGCTTTGGCATCTACTGTAATCGGAACTGCTTTAGAAATATCTGCCGCTTTATCTATATAAAGATGACAAATTCCATCAGCGTGACCTAATACCGGAATCCGTGTATTTTCTTGCACAAAGCGCACAAAGGAATTAGAACCTCTGGGAATAATTAAATCTACATATTTATCTAACTTCAAAAGTTCTAAAGTTTCTTCTCTAGTTGTCAGCAACTGTACCGCATCAGGGTTAACAGCAGTTTGAGATAATCCTTGTTTAATTGCCTTAACTATTGCTTCACAAGAACGCACCGCTTCCTTTCCACATTTGAGAATCACACCATTACCCGATTTGATTGCTAAGGAAACAATTTGAATCGCCGCTTCTGGACGTGCTTCAAAAATAATTCCCAAAACACCTAAAGGACAAGTAATTCGCTTGAGAATTAAATCAGTGTCAAGTTCGCGGTGAATCTGTACTTTACCAATAAGATCAGCTAGCTTACCAACATCTCGTACCCCTGCGATCGCATCTCTTAATTTATGTTCATCCAACTGCAAGCGTTTATAAAGTGGTTTGGGAATTCCTTCAGCATCAGCAGCTTTACAATCAGCAACATTTGCTTGTAAAATTTCATCTCTAGCTGATTCTAAAGCTTGAGCGATCGCTTCAATCGCCTGATTTTTTGCTTCAGTGGAGAGAATCGCTAGCTTACTTGCAGCTTGGCGGGTTTGCCCTGCGATCGCAATTAGGGGAGAAGCAATGTTAAAAATAGTCATAGTACAAATCTTTACCTTTTCCTCATTTTATCATGTGAGTTCATCATTGTTAGGACTTACGCACGCTCTACGAATTCTTGGCGTTCTTGGCGTCTTGGCGGTTCGATAAATTAAGCGAAGTTAGCAATTTTTGCGTAAGTCCTAATTGTTTATTTTGAATTTTGAATTGTTAATGTCTTCCCCCAATCGGGTGAACCATCAGGGTAATCAATGATTACCCCGATCGGGTGAAGCAAAACTTGGTTAAAAACATTTATTCTATGATTATCGAACACAGGCAAATTAAAGGTACTAAACTTACAGCACGAAAAATATTATAAGTATTGTTACAGAGCTTATTTGAAAGTCTTAAAAATGATTTATGCGTACCGGAGGCTAGAGAGACATCGTAATGTATGTTTCTCTAGTCTTTTCCTTAAGCCAATAATTTATACTGCCAATATTTGAATTTTTACGAAATTGTGATGACGATCGCTGGATCTATTGAGTATTGATGGATCAAATATCACTCCTTTGCTAGGGAGATCCTATGTCATTGCAATCTGGATTAGATGCCTTAAAACAAAAACGTTATCAAGAAGCGGTTGAATTACTCGAACAATTCTGCCGCGATTGCGTTGATGGCCGCGCCAACGCCTCCGGCGAAAGTGATTCCTCAGATTATCTTTCAGCACAGATGTGGCTGATGAAAGCCTATCAAGCTACAGGCGAAATCGAAAAAGCCAAAATCCTGTGTCAAAAGTTAATGATGAGTGAAGACCCACAGACTCGTAGTTGGGCAGAACAAGCTAGTCAATCCTTTTGCCAAACGCCATCTAACGCCAGTCAAAAAGCTGGTCGCGCCGCCACTACTGGGATGAAATTAGCGATGGGAGGTGTGGGTGGTAGTTTAGCGTTAGCTTCTGGTGTCACCATGACCTTGCTATTTGGCATGGTCTTCGCTTTAGGTTTGAGCTTAGTATTTATTTTGGGTAGCGACGATCCCCTCCAAGGGCTAGCGATCGCTATTGGTATTACCCTAGTTTTTAATATCGCCGCGTTTTTCCTATCTCCATTTCTCATGGACTTAACCCAGAGATGGCTTTACCAAACTCGCTGGGTAGAGTTAGCAGAAGTTGAAGCCCTCAGTCCAGAGACGGCTAAAGTTATTCGCCAAATCTGTGAACAGAAAAAGCTGAAAGCGCCCCGTTTGGGAATCATTAACGACCAAAACCCCACGGCTTTTACTTATGGCTCATTGCCGAACAGCGCCCGTTTAGTAGTCAGTCAGGGACTTTTCACATACCTAGATGATGATGAAATTGCTACCGTCTACGCCCATGAATTGGGGCACATCGTCCACTGGGACTTCGCAGTGATGACAGTAGCTTCTACCTTAGTGCAAATTTGCTACCTGATTTACAGCACAGCTAGAAGATTTGGGCGTGGTGGCGATAGCAAAATTAAAGATGCTATGCAAACTGCTGCCTTAGTCGCCTACGTGTTTTATGTCATTGGTACTTATTTACTGCTGTACCTCTCTCGGACACGAGAATACTTTGCTGACCACTTTGCAGCCGAAAGTACAGGTAATCCCAATGGATTATCCCGCGCTTTGGTGAAGATTGCCTACGGGATATTAGAAGAAGGTTCACGGACACAAGAACCCAGCCGTTTAATTGAAGGGACTCGCGCCTTGGGTATCTATGACCATAAAGCCGCCGCTTCCACAGGAACTGCTTACCGCATTGCATCCGATACTCAAAAAGTTGGACGCGTCTTTTTGTGGGATATGTTTAACCCTTGGGGCTGGTGGATGGAGTTAAATTCCACTCACCCATTGACAGGTAAACGAGTTCGTGCATTAAGTACCTATGCCGAACAGTTGGGTTTAGCGACTGAGTTCGATATGGGGCGAGTTATTGGAGAAGGCAAAACTCTGAATAAGAGTAGGCTTTACGGTAACTTCTTTTTAGATGTTGTGCTGTATGGTGCTGAAACTATATGTTTCTTCGTTGGCTTGGTAATAGGTGTGATTCTGTGGTCAAGTTCCCCAAACACAGGTTTAGCATTTGGTGCGCCATTTATTGGTTTAGGGATGGGGATTATTGTTAAAGCCTTGGTGATGTTCCCCGACTACAAACAATCAGCAGAAACCGATATTCTCACCTTGATGTCAGACCCCTATGCCAGTCCGTTACGTGGACAACCTGCAAAACTTAAAGGTCAACTAATTGGTCGTGGCGACGCTGGTTATAAATTTGGTTCCGATTTAAAAATTCAGGATCGTAGCGGAATGCTTTATCTGCATTATGCCTCACGTTTTGGCCCTATCGGCAATTTCCTGTTTGGGATGAAGCGAGTGAAAAGCTTGATTGGTGAACAAGTTGGGGCGGTGGGTTGGTTCCGTCGGGGTGTTGCACCTTGGATGGATTTGATTCAACTCCAAAGTGAAAATGGCACCATTGTTAACAGTTACCATCGCTTCTGGTCATTCATCCTTGGCGGTGGATCGATTATCCTGGGAGTGGTCTTGATTATGTTCTTGAGCAGCTAGCTGAGTTTCTAGCCTGCTGTTAAAACATTTCTCAGTCCATCCAAGCTTTAATTTGTCGGGAGGTAGTTAGTAACTGCCTCCTTTTTTTATGTAACTTATAAATTAAACCAATTCACGAAAACCCTGATACATATAGATTTCTCGTAGGGGCTTGTCTTTGCCCATTGGTGTCAATTTAACGTAAGAACCATGTCCCGCAAGGAACTGAAGTTCCTTGCTAATAGCGAAAGTCATCTGAAGATGACTAAATATAGCTAAAAATCTTTAGTCTACTTCAGTAGACTTTAGCTATTAGCCTTGAACTTTAGTTCGAGGCGGGCGAGTCAGCCCACAGTTAAGCTACTTTTAGCTTTTGTGGACACGTATGGGCAATGCCATGCCCCTACTGGAGTTAGGTCTTTGCTTAATCAGCGATCGCATTTGTTATTTCGGAGTACGCATTTGTTATTTCGGAGTACGCATTTGTTATTTCGGAGTACGCATTTGTTATTTCGGAGTACGCATTTGTTATTTCGGAGTACGCATTTGTTATTTCGGAGTACGCATTTGTTATTTCGGCGTTCGCATTTGTTATTTCGGAGTACGCATTTGTTATTTCGGCGTTCGCATTTGTTATTTCGGAGTACGCATTTGTTATTTCGGCGTTCGCATTTGCTATATCGGCGACAACATTTGCTTAATCAGCGATCGCATTTGCTTAATCAGCGATCGCATTTGCTTAATCAGCGATCGCATTTGCTTAATCAGCGATCGCATTTGCTTAATCAGCGATCGCAAATTTTACTTGTACGTTAAAATTGTTTGCTGCCTTTAAGAGACATCCAAAAATTAAATTACTCAATTCCTGCATCCAATACGACTATCAGATTTCTTCTTCCCCTGCTCCCCTTGCTCCCCCTGCTGCCTCATCTCCCTTCACTCCCTGCTCCCTACTCCCCACTCCCCGCTCCCTACTCCCTTCCTTACCTGCGTAACCTAGAAAAAAACATAACAAAGCTGATGCCATACATCCGGTGAGCAGCATATCAGAGACACCAGTTCTCGCCCAAATAATAGTTTCGGGATTGAGTGCCATGAGTGCTGCTGCTATAAAAGATGTGAAGTAGCGGCGAGTAGGACGTGAAACTTGCTCTAATTCGTCTTGTTTAGCGAAATACCACTGTATGGTGTAAAAAGCTAAACAAACTAAGGCGAAGGCTGCGATCGCTGAAGGAAGGCGTACTGCCCACTCATTCACCCCTATAATTGCATAAGCGATCGCCTGACACCAGTAAATTAAAGCAGGTTTATCGAAACGAGTGTCACCATTGAAGAATGGGGTAATCCAATCACCTGTGACAAACATCTGGCGGGAAGCTTCGGCAAAAAGCGGCTCTGTCTCATCAATCAAACCAATATTGCCCAAATTCCACCCAAAAGCTATCCAGCCAATCACTATCAACCACAAAATCGACACAGTTCTACCAAGGGCTGGATTCTTTGCTATTTTGTTGAACCACTGATCAACAGTGTGCTTAACACTCAATTTCATGCTCATTAGTCAATAGTCAACAATCACTACTCAAATAGTCGTTGGTTATCTATCTTTTGTTCTTCGGAGTTTTAAATTCAACAATATTACACTTTTTCTTGTATAGACTATGGACTCAGCACTAGTTGCCATTCTCTGTTTTGGGAATTCCATTTAGGTAATTGAGTTTCGCCGACAACATAAGGGCCCCAGTAACGACGGGAACCATCTTGTGCGAAAGCAACTAAAATATCTCCCTTCTCCAGCTTTAAATTATTCTGAGGTAGGGATAAAATCAGTCCCTTCTCACTACCTTCTTGAGGAGCAAAATCCCAATGTGCTGGTACATCATAGTTAGTCTGTTTAGTACTAGAGCCTTTTGCGAGCGACTGTCGCGCCAGTAGAGCCAACCGTACAGGCTGATTTGTTTGATTGCTCATTCGCAAAGTTCCTTGATCCTTGCCAATGCTTGCTGATTTATCACGCTCTGCCAACACAGGATAAGTATTCTCTTTAATATTAGGTTCTACTTGATTGGTTGAGGTAGTTGCTGGAGTAGATAGACTAGCGGAAATACCCTTTTCAGGTGAAATGGGTGTAGAGGAAGCCGTCTCCCACTGAGTAGTTTCAGTCGGCGGTTGTGAAGATGTATCTGGGTTTGTGGACTCAAAGGATACGCTCACTCCAAAGCATCCCACCAGAGCAACAAGCAGTCCCAAGCAAAAAACTGTAACACCGACGTTACGATATACTGAGGATTTCATATTGAGAGTTATTAGAAATAAATATTTTGCTTAAGCTTGACCAAATAGTAGCCTATTATCCCAAAAGGGAATCATAGAAAGTAGTCTAATATAGACTTTCCTCAAATTAGCGATACTGATGTATTATAAGTATCCTTTTGATTAGAAAATATTCGGAGAAAATAATTTCCTTGATGTCTGATAAACTTGGGAAATACTCATTGCTTTGTGTCTTGACCGTAAGCTTGGATAAAAACAAGAAAATTAGATACCGAGCCAGCCAATTCATTTGTATAAAGAAAAATAAAAATTTCGTGAAACCACTAGCACAGGTCGGCGGAAATAAACCTACCATTTAAAACAGCGAGAAAGCCCAAAATTAAAGCAAGCGTGAATGCGTGAATGCATGACTTTCGCCTTGCGGTACTAGCGGCCCCAACAAGGCGTTTTTTGCCAAACCCTCAGATAAATCTAAGATGCATATTTCATCTTGCGTTAGAATAAGCAGCCTTTTAAGGGGCTATACTTCCGTAAAGATGATAGGATGTGCAAATTCAAATCAACGCTGTAAGCCCAGCAGATATCTATAATATTAACAAACAAGCTGAGGCTAAAACCAATATCCTCTTTGAGTATAGATATATTTCAAGATATCTTGACTTTTTCCCAGAAGTCTATCTGATGCAAAACACTCGTCTCAATAACTTATTCGATGCCATTGCTACACGCTTGGGGCAATGGTTTTTAAATCCTTGGCGGCGGCTGTCGTTGCTGATAATTAGTTTTTTGTTTGGTTTTTTTCTGGGAAACGCAGTTTCCACTACAGCCGGTCAAGAGGGTGTGTTGGATATTGTGGTAGCTGCTTTTTTAGTACTGTTGACGGAAATTACCAGCAGGATATTTTATAGTCCCAGGTTTTTGTCAAGGCGATCGCTCTTGATAGACTCACTAAATCTCCTCAAAGTTGGTTTGACCTACAGCCTGTTTCTTGAAGCTTTTAAGCTGGGATCGTAGGGGGATGAGGGGGATGAGGGGGATGAGGGAGATGAGGGAGATGAGGAAGCAGGAAGCAAGAGAAGCGGCGTTAGCAGATGGGTTGAGGGCAAAAGCTTTTGGGATCACGCCGGAAAATGTGGATGAAGTGATAGAAAAGCGATCGCATTTACTAAAATCGGTCTTCCCAGCTTTTAGCCAATTCTGCCAAAGTACTTTTCAAATCGAACCCAAGGAAATGTTACAAGTATTGTGGGACTTGTGGCTGCCTTTGGGAATCAAGCTAGCATCGCAGCGCCAACAGTTAGAACGCCCCCTAATTCAAGGAATATTGGGAGGACAAGGCACTGGTAAAACCACAATGTCCAAGGTTCTCAGCTTGATTCTCGATCAGTTGGGATACCGGACTGTGAGTTTATCTTTGGATGACTTATATAAAACTTACAGCGATCGCTTGGTTTTAACACAGCAAGATCCCCGCTTGATTTGGCGCGGCCCACCAGGAACCCACGATGTAGATTTAGGTTTAAATGTACTAGATCAAATCCGCCAGTCGCAAAATCCTGTGATGGTTCCCCGCTTTGATAAATCTGCTTTTGGAGGTGCTGGCGATCGCACCACTTCCGAAATGGTTACAGGTGTAGATATTGTACTATTTGAAGGCTGGTTTGTGGGTGTGCGACCAATCGACCCAGATGTATTTGAGACTGCACCGCCGCCAATTCTTACAGATGAAGATAGAGCATTTGCCCGTGATATGAATCTTCGCCTCCACGATTATTTACCACTGTGGGAGCGATTAGACAGCTTAATTGTGCTATATCCAACTGATTATCGCTGTTCTTTGGAGTGGCGCAAACAAGCGGAACAGCAGATGATTGCTGCGGGTAAATCGGGGATGAGCAATGCAGAGATAGAGCAATTTGTCAATTATTTTTGGCGATCGCTTCACCCGGAATTATTCATCAAGCCGTTAGTAAAAGATGCAACATTGGTTGATATGGTGATTGAGATTCATGCCGATCATAGCTTTGGTGAAGTGTATTGCGGATTAATTCGTAATTCTTGTACAGACGCGATTAATCGCGTTTCCTAAGGTTTTGACGCAGATTTAGAAGCGTTACTAAAGAACCAAGACAAAAGATTTGCAACCGTAGCAGCCCCAAAAGAGAACAGCGCAATAATTGCATCACGAGGTAAAACGCCATCTAACCAGCTACCCCGTATTTGAGAAACTGGAAAATCCTGATCTAGACCAATTTGAATCTCTTTAGTTTTCCCAGAAAAGCGGGCTTCTATCCCTTTTTTAGGGACAATTTGTAGATGGCGTATTAATTCAATATTGAGAGGAGTATCAGGATTTTCCCCCATGAGAAACTGATTTGGTTTAATGTCCTGTTCCTGACCTACCATGCGGATTTTACCTTCCACAATAGTAGAAATTTTTAAATCGTCTCTGGCATCTTTACCATTTCTGTCTAAATCTAGAAATTTAACATCTTTGGTTTCTATTTTTTCTCTAAACCATTGTTCTGATTCATATTTGGGAGGTTTGGCTAGGGTAATATAAATATTGGTATTTGGTGCTATTTCTAAATTAAATTTTTTATTATTTGGATTTACAATAAATTCTAGCGGTGTTTGCTTATCGGGTTGATTTGGTAATTTTAAATCTAGTAATTCATAACCTTCTACTATAACTTTTATTGGTTGTTCGCCTAAATATAAGTCTAATGTTGTATTTTGGTTATTTTTTAAGTTTAATTCAGAGTTAGATTGCAGAGAAAAAGCAAGCTGATTGCGATAAAAGTCATAACTTAATCCAGCTACTTTTGTATTTGGTTGTAGCCGGAGTTCATCTAGGTTTATGTCACTTGTTGTTTGGAGATTAGCTGGGGCAATAATCCATCTACTCTCACTGCCTTTAAGCTGGATTTTTAAGGAGTCTAACTGATTAAGTTCTGGCCAAGTTTCACTTTGAAAATTGCCTGTTAAAGTTAGGGTTTGTCTGCCTTCATTTTCTAATTCTTTAATACCGCGAATATCTTGAAGAAAGAGTTTAGATACTTCTCCGTTATAGATAAAAGTCATTTCCTTAGAAATGATATTACCTTCAAATGTATGTGTACCCGGTACAATAGCGGCAAAGGTGACGATAGCCAAAACTAAAAGTAGCAGCAACACCAACAATGAATTTCGATGATTTGAAATAGTTCGTAGTAAGCGCTTTAGCGCTGAAGCACTGACTACAAAGAAAGCAACTAGATATGTTTTCAGAAAATTCAACCATTGGCGAATATTGATGAAGTTGGGAAACTTTTGTTTGGCTTTTTGCCGAGATGCCATGATTTATTTCAACCAATTTGGGTTATGTTCAAATACAATTCGTCTTTCGATGCGATCGCTAGGTCCACCTCTTCGTTCAATATTAGCAACATAGTGCAGTTCATAGCGCCCAGCCGGTGCATTGCGTCCATCCCAGGTAAAAATAGTTTCACCGCTTCTGGGGTTAGGGCGGGAAGAACTGTAGATGGGTTCTTTACCTTGGGGAAGGATTTTAAAGTTGTTGCTATTAAATATGCTTCGGCAAAATTAGTTAACTTCCGTGGCTTTCCTGGTCGCTTTTTCTCTTTTAATGTCGCTTCTAAATTTTCACAACAGAACTGTTTACGAGTTCGCTCAACT